>JAFZOA010000084.1 GCA_017550775.1 Ruminiclostridium sp.
CAAATATTCTGTCATTCGGTCCAACACCGTAGAGCTGTTTAATGCAATCCTGCATCTCCAATGCCAGAAAATCCGGCATCTTTATTACACGGTTGCTTTTGGGAGTCTTGGGATCTGTTATTATATCGCGCTTTTCAAGCCTCTGATATGATTTTGTTATGGAAACCGTTTCTTTCTCGAAGTCGAAATCCGCGGGTGTGAGTGCAAGCAGCTCGCCTTCGCGTATTCCGCACCAATAAAGCATTTCAAATGCATAGTATGCCAGCGGCTTGTCCATTATCGCTTCCGCGAATTTCGTGTATTCCTCCCGCGTCCAGAACAGCATTTCCCGAGTCTTCTCTTTTCCCATATTGCCGACCTTGGCAGCGGGATTTTCACGCAGTCCGTAAAACCTGATCGCGTGGTTGAAAATCGCTGAGAGTTGATTATGAACGGTTTTGAGATATACCGGCGAGAACGGTTTCCCGTTTTTATCGGTGCCTTTCATAAGCTCATTCTGCCATGCTATAATATCCCGCGGCTTTATCTCCGAGATCTTCCGCTTTTCGAAGTACGGAAGGATTTTGGTCCTTATGATATGTTCCTTGGTGTGCCATGTGTTCTCGCGTACCCTGTTCTTTATATCTGCCGTATAGCTTTCCACAAAGCTTCCGAATGTCATATCAATGTCTGCCTCGGCTTTCATAAGCTGCTCGCGCTCCCATGCGAGTGCTTCGTGCTTGGTGGCAAACCCACGTTTTTGGGTTTGCCGCCTTTCACCCCTCCAATCCGTGTATCTGTAAACTGCTCTCCATGTGTTGCCGGCTTCCTTATATACCGGCATTTCTTATCCCTCCTTTTCTTCCGTATTGTTTTCCGCGCTGTAAACCCTTTTGTTGAAGTAATCCCGGTTGAGTTTTCCGGCTACTGTTATGTAGCCCATTTCCGAAAGTTCGCTGTTCAGCTTTTTTATTATCTTGTAAGCATAAGCTTCCGAAACATCAAGCTCCCTGGCTACTTCATCCACTCTCATGAATCTGCTAGCCATATTCTCCCTCCATTTCTTCAGTATTCTGTAGAGTGTGTGCTGTACCATCTCCTTTATACAATATTAAACTTATAAGTTTAACTCTATTATACTAAACATATTTGTTTTTGTCAAGCGCTTTTGAGAAAATATTTAACAAATTTGTTAAATTATTCTTGACATGCTTAAACTAATATGCTATACTATTATAAAGAAACCTTATAGGAGATGATACCATGTCAATAGGCGAACGTATCCGCCATATCCGCAATATGAGGGGTATGACCCTCAAATACCTCGGTGAAGCCGTAGGTTTCCCGGAATCAAGCGCCGATGTCCGAATGGCTCAGTATGAAAAAGGTGTCCGCACACCAAAAGCTGATCTTGCCGAGCAGATCGCGCAAGTGCTGGAGGTTGCTCCCGAAGCACTTGATGTACCGAACATTGAAAGCTATCTCGGGGTAATGCATACTCTCTTCGCGCTTGAGGACAATTACGGTCTGAAGATCGACAAGCTCGACGACGAGATTTGCATCAGACTTGACCGCGATAACGGCGTTGAATATCTTACCATGCTGAAAATGTTCAAAGCATGGCAGAAGCAGGCGGAGAAATACCGGAGTGAAAAGATAACCAAAGAAGAATACGACGATTGGCGTTATAATTATAAAGTATAGAAATTCCTCCCTCGCTCGGATAAGTCCGAACGAGAGAGGATTCTCTCTTTATAAACGGTTTTTAAAGACTGTTGCCAAAGTGTTGCCATTCAGCCGCCAGACGTTAATCAAACCGCATGGTTGAGCCAAACGAAGCGACCAAACAGTTATTCCCACTCTATCGTCGCCGGCGGCTTACTCGTTATATCATAGCACACCCTGTTAATGCTCCCCACCTCATTCACAATCCTGATACTCGCCTTTTCGAGCACCTCATACGGTATCCTCGCGAAATCCGCGGTCATAAAGTCGGAGGTGGTAACACCGCGCAGCGTCAGCGTGTAATCGTATGTACGCCCGTCGCCCATTACGCCTACCGAGCGCATATCGGTGAGCACGGCAAAATACTGGCTTATCTCGCGGTCGAGGTGTGCAGCAGCGATCTCCTCACGGAAAACGAGATCCGCGTCACGGAGAATACGAAGCTTCTCGCGGGTTATCTCGCCGATGATACGGATAGCGAGTCCGGGACCCGGGAACGGCTGTCTCCACACGAGGTAATCCGGTAGCCCGAGCTCTGTCCCGAGCTTTCTCACCTCGTCCTTGAACAGCATACGAAGCGGCTCGACTATCTCCTTGAAGTTCACATGATCGGGGAGTCCGCCCACGTTGTGATGCGACTTGATGACGGCCGCGTCACCCGTTCCGCTCTCGATCACATCGGGGTATATGGTACCCTGCACGAGGAAATCCACCGCGCCGATCTTGTTGGCTTCCTCCTCGAACACACGGATAAACTCCTCACCTATCGTCTTGCGCTTGGTCTCAGGGTCGCTCACTCCTTCGAGCCTTGCGAGGAAGCGCTCGGACGCGTCAACGCGGATGAAGTTCAGGTTCTTGTCCTTAAACGCGGCCTCGACCTCGTCACCCTCGTTCTTGCGCATGAAGCCGTGATCCACGAACACGCAGGTGAGCTGCGAGCCTATAGCCTTGGACATGAGCGCGCAGGCAACGGAACTGTCCACACCGCCGGAAAGCGCGAGCAGAGCCTTTCCGCTCCCCACCTTTGCGCGTATCTGCTCTACCGCGGTCTTTGCGTAGTCCTTCATGTTCCAGTCGCCCTTACAGCCGCACGCCTTCTTCACGAAGCTGTCGAGCATTCCGAGACCGTACTGTGTATGGTTCACCTCCGGGTGGAACTGTACCGCGTACACTCCCCTGTCGGTGTTCTCGAACGCGGCTGCGGGACAGTCCTTGGTATGCGCGGTGATACGGAAGCCCTCCGGCACAGCCGCAACATAGTCGGTATGGCTCATCCACGAGACCGCCGACTCCGGAAGTCCCTCCACCTCTCTGAACAGCACGCCTGTCCTGTCGTAGAAGGTCTCCGTCTTGCCGTACTCCGAAACCCTGCAGGTCTCCACCTTACCGCCGAGCGTGTATGCCACGAGCTGTGCGCCGTAGCATATCCCGAGCACCGGTATGCCGAGTTCGAAGATCTCCTTTCCGATGTGCGGAGATGTCGGCTCATACACGCTGTTGGGGCCGCCTGTAAAGATTATCCCCTTCGGCGCAAGCTTTTTCAGCTCCTCGATCGGAGTTTTGTATGAGCGCACTTCGCAGTACACCCCGCACTCTCTCACGCGCCTTGCAATGAGCTGATTGTACTGTCCTCCGAAGTCGAGAACGATAACGAGTTCATGTTCCATAGTCTTTCCTTTCTTTGCGTTTACATCAGTATTTCCGCGAGCGTCTGTTTAAGGTTGTTTATATCTATAGGCTTTGCGACATGGGCATTCATACCCGCGTCCTTAGCCTTCTGAACGTCCTCACTGAACGCGTTTGCGGTCATGGCGATGATCGGGATATCCGCAAGCTCCTTATCGTCAAGCGCCCTTATCGTCCGCGTAGCCTCATACCCGTCCATTACCGGCATCTGTATATCCATGAGCACAGCGTTGTAGTACCCGTGCTCCGAGGTCTTCACCTTCTCCACGGCTTCCTGTCCGTCCACGGCGATATCCACCTCGAAGCCCATGTGCCGCAGTATCTTCGCCGCTATCTCGCGGTTTATCATTACATCGTCCACCAGCAGCAGCCTCATGGTACTGAACACCGGCTCCTTCTTATCTATCGCGGCGGTCTTTTCCGGGGAGCGGCGAACGGAAGCGTTTTCTGTCTTGATATCGCTGAGCCTGAACGTGAGCCTTACTATGAACTCGGTCCCCTCGCCCGGCGCGGAGACTACA
>JAFZOA010000085.1 GCA_017550775.1 Ruminiclostridium sp.
GGACAGCGTAATGGGTATTAAGGCAAAAAACAGATGTATATGGTATGACGGAAAAGATGTGTATGAAGTAGCGTTTTGTAACGAGTTCCTTAAAGAACACCCGATGAAATTCGTTGACGGAAAGTTCTACAATACGGACGGTGCGGTCGATTATCAGACCGTGAAGAAGATGATCTCGGACAAGTTGCTTGCCGAACAGGTACAGAAGGATTTCGCGAAAAAAGTGAACGGTCTCACGGGAGCATTGCAGAATATCTGCTACGCTCCGGACTTTGAGGGCGGCGCAGATGAAATTCATTTGCTGAACGGCGTGCTTACGACTGGTTTGGAGTTCAGACCCGATGACCGGAAGATTTGTCGGAACAGGCTCAATGTGAATTACAATCCGACCGCAGGAGAACCGGAACGCTGGCTGGCGTTTCTGAACGACCTGCTCGAACCGGACGACATCAAGACCTTGCAGGAATATATGGGCTACTGCCTGATACACTCCACCAAAGCGCAGGCGATGTTGTTCATCACCGGCAACGGCGGCGAAGGCAAGTCGCGTATCGGAGTTGTGATGTACAAAATTTTCGGTGAAGCAGCTTATTTCGGTAGCATAACCGATCTCGCGGGCGATAAATTTCTGAAAGCAAACCTTGTCGGCAAAATGGTTCTGATCGACGACGATATGAACCTCGAAGGTCTGAAAGATACGAGCTTTCTGAAATCGCTCGCGACAGCGGAAACGCCGATCACCGTTCAGGCGAAAGGCAAGCAAGGCATACAGGTCAAGCTCAAATGCAGGGCTATGTGCTTTGCCAACGGCGCACCGAAATCTCTCTACGATAAGACCGACGGCTGGGAGCGCAGACTGATAATTCTGTCGGCGAAATCCGTGCCAAAAGGCAGAGTGAATGACCCGTTCCTCTCGGAAAAACTTCTCGCGGAAACCGATGCGATATTCCTTTGGGCATACAAAGGTCTGCGTCGTTTGATCGCCAACGATTACAAGTTCACGATCAGTGATCGCACGCGCGGAAATCTCGCACAGATGAAAGAGGACAACTGCAACATCATCAGCTTTCTGAACGACGAGCAGTTGATAAGATTCGGCGCAGGGCTTGAATGTTCAAGCGCAGATTTGTATTCCGCGTACTGTTACTGGTGCAATCTGAACAGCTTGACCGCGCTCAGACGCGATAGCTTTAACATGTGGCTGAAAAATAATCACAGCAAATACAATATCGAGTACAGTCACAACATCGTGAGCAGATCAAGCGGGAAGAAAGCCCGGGGTTACAAAGGGATAGATACCCTCTATCGGAATTATATCTGACAGCAAGTTAAAAATCGGTGTCTTTGATGTCTTTGGTGTCTCAAATCCCACGGTTAAGCCAACGGGAAAAGACACCGAAAGACGCCGATGTACATCTCAGAGACGTCTCCGAGACATCGTCTGAGACACCGGTTGCTGTTGAAAAAAATCCGATAACAGAGCGCGTTTACGGAAACGAGAGACGGCAAAGACACCGAAAATCAAGTCGATAATTATTATGAAAAAAATCAGACATCTCGGATGAAAAAAATGATGATGATTCCGAAAAAGTTGATTTTGGAAAAATGATCGGAAACTATACCAGCAAGCATATGATTTGTGTACACAAATCAGCGTTTTCGGCAGTTTCCGATACCCGTCGCTCCGAAAAACTTAGCTTGTTGGGGACGGATCCCCAAACCCCTCGGATTGAAAAAATACGTTCAAAAAATACTTCTGAAAGACGGATTTTTGAAAGGAACACTAAATGGAGAATCGAGCAAGAACAGTACAAATAAAATTCTTCGTGACCGAGCAGGAACGTGATGTCATCCGCCAAAGAATGGAGCTTATAGGCACAACCAACCTCAGCGCATATATGCGGAAAATATCACAGGACGGCTTTCTCTATACAGTAACCATTGACGGCTTGCCGGAGATATGCAAAGCAGTCGAAGCAATAGGTCAGAATATAAATCAGGTAGCCAAGAGAGTTAATTCCACAAATACGATCTATGCCGAAGACATCAGACAGATGAAATCGGAGCTTGATCGGATATGGGATCTTCTGAAAAAAATCCTGAGTAAGATACCGTAAATACCAGTAAATATTTTTCGTACACAGTTCGGCATATCGCAAGGCAAAAATTCCTCTCCACTACTTGACAAAATCACACTTTAAAGTGTATAATGGTAGAAACAGGAGGTGCCTTGCGAATTATCAGGAGGAATAATCGCAATGGCGACAATTACAAAACGTGGCGACAGCTACAGAATAAAAGTATCGTGCGGATATGACGTGAACGGTAAGCAGGTAGTGCAGACCAAAACGTGGAAACCGCCGGAGAATTTGAC
>JAFZOA010000086.1 GCA_017550775.1 Ruminiclostridium sp.
ACGCTGTGATTTTTTAGTCTTTGTAGTATCGGTGAACATTCCGTGGAGCTTAGTGTAGTTGGAAGTCCTGCGGACGTTTATAACGCCGTTTTCCCAATCAATGTCCTTCCACTCCAGCCCGAGCATTTCTCCGCGACGGTAGCCGCTGTATATTGCGAGCATAAAGAATGCGCGATACTTTACGGGGGCGGTTTCGAGCAAGCCGAAAAGCTGCTCGACTTCCTCGATAGTGTAGATTGACTTTTCTTTTTTCTCGCCCTTCGGTACGGTCACTCTCGAACAGGGATTGTCCTTTAACATGTCCATTTTAATTGCATACGCGAATATGGATGAGATGAAGCTCAGGTGGTGGATAAGCGTCTTGCGGGAAAGCGGTTTGCCGGTCTGTAAATTCTTACCGTTGACTGCGAGATCGTTGATGAACTTCTGAATATCTCGACTGGTTATCTTGTCGAGGCGAAGATGTCCGAGCGCGGGATAAACTCTTGTGGTAAGAGTACGCTGCCTCGTAAACGACGAGTTTTTCAGATTGAGCTTAGCGTATTCATCGAACCACTGCTCTGCGAAAGTCTGAAACTTTATTGCAGCTGTCACCTGACCTCTGCTACACTCTTCTTCGAAAAGCACAGCCTGTCTGTCGAGTTCCTTCTTAATCTGCCGAGCGGTCAAATTCTCCGGCGGTCTCCAAGTCTTTGACTGAATGACCTGCTTTCCGTTGACATCATATCCGCACGATACTTTTATTCTGTAGCTGTCGCCACGTTTTGTAATTGTCGCCATTGCGATTATTCCTCCTGATAATTCGCAAGGCATATCCTGTTTCTACCATTATACACTTTAAAGCGTGATTTTGTCAAGTGGTTACGAGGAAAATTCCTTGCGATATGCCGAACTGTGTACGAAAAATATTTACTGGTATTTAAGGTATCTTACTCAGGATTTTTTTCAGAAGATCCCATATCCGATCCAACTCCGATTTCATCTGTCTGATGTCCTCAACGTAGATCGTATTTGTGGAATTAACTCTCTTGGCTACCTGATTTATATTCTGACCGATCGCTTCGACTGCTTTGCAAATCTCTGGTAAGCCGTCAATATTTACTGTATAGAGAAAGCCGTCCTGTGATATTTTCCGCATATATGCACTGAGATTTGTGGTGCCTATAAGCTCCATTCTCTGACGGATAACATCACGTTCCTGCTCGGTCACGAAGAATTTTATTTGTATCGGTCTTGTACGATTCTCCATCTATTTTTCCTTTCAAAAATCCGTCTTTCAGAAATATTTTTTGAACGTATTTTTTCAATCCGAGGGGTTTGGGGATCCGTCCCCAACAAGCTAAGTTTTTCGGAGCGACGAGTAGCGGAAACTGCCGAAAACGCTGATTTGTGTACACAAATCATATGCTTGCTGGTATAGTTTCCGATCATTTTTCCAAAATCAGCTTTTTCGGTATCGTCATCATCTTTTTCATCCGTGAAGTCTGATTTTTTATAATAATTATCGACTGGATTTTCGGTGTCTTTGCCGTCTCTTGCTTCCGTAAACTCACTCTGTTATCGGATTTTTACAACATCAACCGGTGTCTCAGACGATGTCCCGGAGACGTCTCCGAGATGTACATCGGCGTCTTTCGGTGTCTTGTCCCATTGGCTTAACCGTGGGATTTGATACACCAAAGACATCAAAGACACCGATTTTTAATTTGCTGTCAGATACACGATGTATCTGGTGCCTGTCCAAAAGGCGGCACGGATGCCGCCATACTGATACAGGCACTAAATATAATTCCGATAGAGAGTATCTATCCCTTTGTAACCCCGGGCTTTCTTCCCGCTTGACCTGCTCACAATGTTGTGACTGTACTCGATGTTATACTTCGTGTGATTGTTTTTCAGCCACAGGTTAAAGCTCTCGCGTCTGAGCGCAGTCACGCTGTTCAGGTTGCACCAGTAACAGTAAGCAGAATATAAATCCGCACTCGAACATTCAAGCCCCGCGCCGAACCTGATAAGCTGCTCGTCGTTCAGAAAACTGATGATGTTGCAATTGTCCTCTTTCATCTGAGCAAGGTTTCCGCGCGTGCGATCGCTTATCGTGAACTTATAATCGTTAGCAATCAGACGACGCAGACCTTTGTATGCCCACAGGAATATTGCGTCGGTTTCCGCGAGAAGTTTTTCCGAGAGAAACGGGTCGTTCACTCTGTCCTTCGGCACGGGTCTTGCCGACAAAACGATCAGTCTGCGCTCCCAGCCGTCGGTCTTGTCGTAGAGCGATTTCGGTGCGCCGTTTGAAAAGCACATAGCCCTGCATTTGAGCTTGACCTGTATGCCTTGCTTGCCTTTTGCCTGAACGGTGATCGGTGTTTCCGCTGTTGCGAGCGATTTCAGAAAGCTCGTATCTTTCAGCCCTTCAAGGTTCATATCATCGTCGATCAGAACCATTTTGCCGACAAGGTTTGCTTTCAGAAATTTGTCGCCCGCGAGGTCGGTGATACTTCCGAAGTAAGCAGCCTCGGAGAATATCTTGTACATCACAACACCGATGCGAGACTTGCCTTCGCCGCCGTTGCCGGTTATGAACAACATCGCCTGTGCTTTGGTGGAATGTATCAGACAGTAGCCCATATATTCCTGCAAAGTTTTGATGTCCTCCGGCTCAAGCAAATCGTTCAGAAACGCGAGCCAGCGTTCCGGTTCCGGCGCTGACGGGTTGTAATTCACATTGAGCCTGTTCCGGCATATCTTCCGGTCATCGGGTCTGAACTCCAATCCCGTCGTAAGCACACCGTTGAGCAGGTGGATTTCATCCGCGCCGCCCTCGAAATCGGGAGCGTAGCAGATATTCTGCAATGCTCCCGTGAGACCGTTCACTTTTTTTGCGAAATCTTTCTGCACCTGTTCGGCAAGCAGCTTGTCCGAGATCATCTTCTTCACGGTCTGATAATCGACCGCGCCGTCCGTATTGTAGAACTTTCCGTCAACGAATTTCATCGGGTGTTCTTTAAGGAACTCGTTACAAAACGCTACTTCATACACATCTTTTCCGTCATACCATATACATCTGTTTTTTGCCTTAATACCCATTACGCTGTCC
>JAFZOA010000087.1 GCA_017550775.1 Ruminiclostridium sp.
GGGGAGAGAACACAGAACAAAGCTGTTCAACCGCAATACCTATTATACACCATTTGTGATGAAAAATCAAGTGTTTTTTTGTGAGGCTCTGCCAATCACAGGTGGGGAGACGGAATGTGTCAGGGGTGGCAAGCTATTTTGATATTCATGGAACACTGAACTTCGAGGCAGATAACTCGTCCATTCCGGAAAAGTAACATACGGAATGGGTCCAGCGTCACGCTGGCTCGGGGTCAAGGGGGCGAGTAGCCCCCTTGCGGGGTTTGGGGCAGAGCCCCAACAGGGTCAAGGGGCAGAGCCCCTTGCGAGGGGACGGGGGGCGAGGAGCCCCCTGCGGGGATTGGGGCTGAGCCCCAACAAGTGCTGTCCGCCCATTTACACCTCATATTCGACCGTTTATGCCAAAATGCTTGATTTGTTTGGATGAATTTACTATAATCTGAGTATAGGAGCAAACTGTTTTTGTGAAAAAGGAGCATATATGGGTAAAACTATTGATGAAACGGTAAAAGAGGTCATGTCGGACAAAAAGCTTCTCGAAGAGCTTCTTGCGGACATGGACGATCCCTCCAAAGTCGCATCATTCCTGAAAGAACAGGGCTGCGACGGGAGCGTTAAGGACTTCATCGACCGTCTTGACAGTTACAATTGAGTTACATCAAATCTGCCGCCTGCGCCGTGTAATATGCCGTCCGTGCCATTTCGCTTGCAATTCGGTTACATTTCTGCTATAATCTGGATATAAAAGCATTGTAAACGAGATACATCAGGCACGGCGGAAAACCCGCCGACAGTGCTCAAAACCACTATCGAAACGGGGCGGATACGGCATGAGCAGCAATGATATACCGATCACGACAGCCTGTCCGCTGTTTGTCTGCGGTATCTGTCACACCAAGACCGGCCACCCGCATCAGAAATGGTGCTCCTTCTCGGGTGTGACCGCGCCGGAATGCAAGGACTGTATCTACTGGAACAGACCCGCTGAAAGCTGCACTCACCCATACACGAAAAAATGCGGAGAACCAATATGAAGAGAGTTAATGTGTCTTTCGAGAAGGATAGCTCACTCGAAAGCATCGAAGTCCTTGTCCGGGCGTCGGAAAAGGACAAGGAGGTAGACGACCTCATCGGACGTATCAACGCTGTCGGCGCGCAGAACATTTCCGTCACCGGCGGGAACGGCACCCGTGATATAGTCGCCGCGTCGGACATCGTCCTGCTCTCCGTCAACGGCAAGCAGGTGAGCATCATCACCGAAAACGACCGATATACCGCGCGCCAGTCGCTCGGAAGCATAGAAAGCGTTCTCGACCCGGCGCGGTTCATACGCATATCGCGCTATGAGATCGTAAACCTCACCAAAGTAGTAAGATACGACTTCACCCTGAGCGGGACTCTCAGGATCGAACTCGTCGGCGGAATGGAAACATGGGCTTCGCGCAGATGTATCCCGCTCATCAGGCGTCGCCTTTCAGGAAAGGAGTGATGCTATGATTGTAAGAACGCTCAAACGCGCCGGTATAGGATATCTTCTCGGTATGGCTGTCGGAAACCTGATAGCATATATCTCCGTAATGCTCACCGAGGGCGGCGGTGCGATAGTGTCGCAGAGGGTGATCGGAATGTGCGGCGGTGAAGCCGAGGCTCTGCTGCTCCAATCGTTCCTCTCGGGCTTCATCGGCTTTGCCGGATGCGCGGGAATGACCTTCTACGAAATGGAGGAATGGAGCCTTCTGCGGATAATGTCAAGTCACCTCGCCGTGATATTCGCGGTATTCCTTCCGGTATCATACGCTCTCGACTGGATGGGCTCGCTTGCCGAGCTTCTGATAATGTCCGGCTGTATGATAGTCTCATACTTCATCGTGTGGCTCATAATGTGTGCGATATACAGATCGCAGGTAAAGGAACTCAACGACCTGCAGCAGCAGATCACCAAGCCCGGCGGCATTGACAGCGCGCCGAGCGGAAACTGACGCATATACCTTCCTCCACAATTACCGGGTGTCCGGGCTCTCCCGCACCGCGCGGGGGAGCGAAAGACACCGGGGGCAGGGAATGTATATAAAACCGTGCGCGCCGCACGGAAACGGCGCAAATTCAGAATGAAAGGATATCAATTATGAAAAAACCATCAGGAAAAAAGATACTCTCGTCGATCATCGCGGCATTCACGTCGTTCTGTCTTCTGACAACGAACGCGTTTGCAGCTGCAATTGATGAAACCGCCCCGGTAACGCTTAATAAAGCGTATTTCGGCTCGGACGCCAACACGCTTACCGTAGAGGTTACTGACACGTTGGTTTCGAAGACAAATATGTATGAGCTTTTAGTGCTCACGCCGAAAACAATAGCTTCGGCTATGGGACAATACACCATTTCCAATGTTGTTTATAACCTTCTCGGTATTGCGTCGAAAGAGACGAAAGGTGCCACAGTATCCGGTTCGTCAGTAAAAGCGACCGATACTATATATTACGGAAGCAATGATGTTCCCACAAGCGGCACAGTTTATATTGGCGTTGAGGCTGTCAGAGGCAATGTTGTTTCAGACATCAGCAACCTCAAAGCTATCACCATAGGCGGCGGCTCGACCCCCGCGGTCTGCCCGCACATTCATACAGGGTATGTAAGCACGGGCGAATCCGGTCACGCTCCGTTCTGCAGCGATTGCAACAAGTTTATTGCCGGTACTACGGAAGCTCATTCCATTTCAAAGCAGGAGAGGACCGAAGACGGCTACAAGATCGTTGAGGAAGTCTGCTCCAAGTGCGATTACAAGAAGGAGATATCCCGAACCAAGATCGAAAGCGGCACGTCCACCACAGACCCGACGACCCCTACCGATCCGACAACTCCCACCGATCCGACAACTCCCACCGATCCCGGTACCTACACACCCTGCCAGCACCTTCATACACATTATGAAAGCATTGGCGAATCCGGTCATTCTAAGGTCTGCGACGACTGCCAGCAGATGCTCGCCGGCGGTACAGAAGCTCATTCCATTTCAACTGTAGAGAGAACCGAGGGCGACTATAAGATCGTTGAGGAAGTCTGCTCAGTATGCAACTATGTGAAGGAGATATCCAGAACCAGGATAGAGGAAAGCAGCTCGTCCACCACAGACCCGACGACCCCTACCGACCCGACAACTCCCTCTGATCCGACAACTCCCACCGATCCCGGTACCTACACACCCTGCCAGCACCGTCATACACATTATGATAGCATGGGTGAATCCGGTCATTCTAAGGTCTGCGATGATTGCAAGATGATGCTCGCCGGCGGTACAGAAGCTCATTCCATTTAGGGCGTGGAGGCTCAGGTAGCACTTTCCGGATACAGCCATGCAAAGAGCCCCATGGGCGAACATCTCGATTCGCAC
>JAFZOA010000088.1 GCA_017550775.1 Ruminiclostridium sp.
AGACCGTATTTTTGGTCTACACAGAGAGGAGTCTTTATTGAAGAGATTAGACATTTTTGAATTTGCCGAGCAGCATAAGGACTGCCCGACACGAACAAGAGAATACGAGATAGGTGGCAAGAAATATATCGTACATAGCCACTTTGTCGGAACCAAGGATGCACACAAGGTTTTGTTCGACAACGCGCTTAATGCTGCACTGTCAAAAACTTTCGGCAATGATGGTGCAGGATTGTACGATATAAAGTTAGTTGACAAAAACGGTACCACCGAGGAAAAAATAACAGCATAATTTTTATGCTCCGGAGTATTGCCATATTCGATAAAATGTGATATAATGATTCACAACGAATATGGCTGCTTTGGAGCAGAAAGGAGTATTAAATGCCAAAGCAGACTATTTACAACGCAGGAATATATGTAAGACTTTCACAGGAAGATGAACGCGCAGGCGAATCTCTCTCAATCGAAAATCAGAAGCTCATACTTACAAAGTATGTTGCTGAACAGGGTTGGAATTTATTCGATATTTACATCGACGACGGTTTTAGCGGAACCGACTTTAATCGTCCCGGTGTGCAGCGGCTTCTCGATGACGCAAAAGCGGGAAGTATAAATCTCATAATCGTTAAGGATCTGTCCCGTTTCGGCAGAAACTACATTGAGGTCGGTCAGTATGTGGATTATATTTTCCCTGCTTACAACATCAGGTTTATTGCTCTTAATGATAATGTCGATACTGCAAATAAAGACAGCGCAGCTATGGATATGATGCCGATAGTTAATCTATTTAACGAATGGCATTGTAGTAGTACTTCCAAGAAAATAAGAGCAGTAATGGCGGCAAACGCAAAAGCCGGAAAGTATAAATCTACGTTTGCGGCTTACGGATATATCAAATCCGATGATGAAAAGCATACGCCTGTCATCGATCCCGAAGCTGCTGAAGTTGTCAGAAGAATATTCACCTTACGCTCACAGGGGATAACAGTTCGCCATATTGCCGACATCTTAAACGCTGATCACGTTCAGATCCCTATGGATAGAAAATACGAATTGATTGGCAAAACAAATCCATTTTTCACCCGTCACCTGTGGTGTCAGGATACTATCAGAACTATCCTTAAAAACCCGATTTATCTCGGACACCTTGCACAGCAGAAAACAACATGCGTTTCCTATAAGAACCATAAACGGGTCGATAAAGATGAATCCGAATGGGTAATTGTCAAGAATAATCACGAACCCATTATTTCACAGGAACTGTGGGACAAATGCAGAGAAGTTGATGAGGCTGCCAGTCGTGGAAAAAGAACCAAAGAAGGTACTATCCATCCGTTGAGTGGTATGATGTACTGTGTTGATTGTGGGCATAAAATGAAGAGCGCAGGTAAGAGCTTCATTAAGAACGGCGTAAAAGAAAGACGCATCTTTTATAACTGCATATCTTATGCAATGTTCGGAAAATGCTCGTGCACCAGTCATTATATATGGGAAAAGGATATATCTGAAATAGTTCTCGCAGATATACGCGAAAAGGCTGCATATACCGCCGCCGATGAAGAAAAGGCTCGGAGAGTATATCTTTCGCAAAAAGGTAAAAAATCCTCTAAACAGATCTCTTCTGACAATAAAAAGCTGCGCGAAAATAAGCGCAGGCTTGAAGAACTTGACAATCTTATGCAGTCGGTTTACGAAGATAAGGTAAGTGGGAAGATGTCAGAAAAGGTTTGCATAAATCTGATGAACAAGTATGAAGCCGAACAGCAGAAGATAGAAGGAGATATTTCTGAACTTGAAAAGAAAATTTCAGATATAAAACTGAACGAAGATAATATTGATGAATTCATTTCAAGAATAAAGAAATATTCCGAAGTTCAGGAACTTACCCGTGAGATCGTTATAGAACTGATTTCCCATATCACCATTGATGCATATTCTGAAGATAAGCCGCGAGAAATTCACATTTACTACAAGTACCTTGATGAGCCCTTAAAGGACAAAAGAAAACTGTATAGTACCGAAAATTAACTTAAACATATTTGTTACTATATGAATGGGTCACTATCATGGCAAGCATAGCTCAGGAGGAATCCCGTAAGATCTCCGAACGCGTAAAGTGGGGTATCCGAAGAAAAATGGAATCCGGTTGGGTATATGGGTATTCATCCATGCTCGGATACAAAACGATTGACGGATAGTTAGAAATAGTTCCTGAAGAAGCTGAGATAGTAAAACGCATATTTCACAGTTATGTATATGAAGGAAAAGGATGCCACACTATCGCAAATGAGTTGAACGCTGCAGGTCTTTTCACGATAAAGGGCAAGATGTGGCGAGAAGATGCAGTTTGCAGAATTCTGAAAAATGTTAAGTATGTCGGTGATCTGACCCAGTGGAAACATTATTCAACGGATTTCCTGACCAAAAGAATTTTGCAGAACAACGGCGATAATCCTGATGTACCTTTGATTACGATAAAAGATCATCATGAGCCGATAATTTCTCGTGAAGTATGGGATTTGGCACAGAAGCAGGTCTTTGAACGCGGTGAAATGTCACGCGAGGGCAGAAAGTTTTCTCATCACTATTGGTTCAGTAGTAAGGTTTTCTGTGGAAAATGCGGATATACCTACAACATTACCGGAAAAACAAAGAAAATCAAACGCTCGCTAAGATGCGTAAACCGTTCAAAGTATGGTGCAAATCCAAGGGTCGATGCTAACGGTGCCGAAGTTGGCTGCGACAATCATGCAATAAATGAGCGCGTGCTTGAAGTTTGCATGAAGCATATTCTTGAATATGTCCAGTTTACCCGGGATAAGATTACTAAAAGACTTCTGGAAAATATTTCTGAAATGCAGTCATGTGAACCGACATTCGATGTTGAACCATTGAAAGCTGAGATTGAAGCCCTCAATATCAAAAAGAGAAAAGCTATTGATTTGATGCTTGATGAACTTATCACAAAAGAGGAACTTAAACAGCAGACCGCTTATTATGACGATGAGATCAACAAACTATCAGAAACTATCGCCTCAAGACAGAATGTTACAGAAGTTCATAATCGACAGCTTGATACTATCAAGAATTATATTGCTCTGGTCGATCAGACAGCCGATATGGATACCGGTAGCATTAAAGTCTATGGAGAAATGCTCAAAAAGGTAGTTGTTTATGACAACTATGAGATTGATATTTTCTTAACATGTATCCCGTTCGGCTTTAAGATCAGGTATCATATTCACAAGTATAACAGAGGACATCAGTTCGATGTGTTCATAGACGCTTGCGAAGCCATTCCTTTATAAATATCTTTTCATATTGTTTGGACACAGCCACGCAAGTCTTTTGATAGAAATGGGATTTTCTCCGCTTCTCATAGCCGAGCGTTTAGGTCACGAAAAGGTTCAGACCACTCTTGAAATTTACAGTCATCTCTACCCGAACAAACAGAACGAAGTAGCCGACAAACTTGACGAGATATGAACTCTCGTAAAGACCGTCGGCTACAAAAAATCTTAAAAATGTAGCCAATTTGTAGCCACAAGCAAAATAAAATCCCGAAAACCCGCATAACAAACGGATTTTCGGGATATATGCAATTACTCCCACTCGCTCCCGGAGTTCTAAACTTTAACAAATATGTTTAGGAGATATGAGCTGTGGTATCTACATTCTTTTTATTATCCGTTTTTCTCAGACTATCCGAAGATAATGTTGCCAAAATGTTGCCGCCGTTCAGCGACTCGATTTCGGCTCTACGAACGGCATTCTGCCGTCTACATATATTATAACACAGATCACAGAATATTTCAATACTTATTTGGAATTTTTATATTATTCCCTTTCTCCCTTATCAATCTGATGTAAATTGATATCATACCACAAATTCTGAAGCTTTTCAAGCATAAACGAATATACAAAGTCTTGAATATTCTGAGATTTTATGTTAAAATCATAATATATTAGACAAGGTTACTAACGCTATTGATTTGAAAAGGCAAAGTGTTATTATGAGTAAGATAGGGAATTATTTAGCTTCACAGTGTGGAAATCCTCACGGCGTGATCGGCAGGATCATGACATGGGGGATGAATCGTTCAAACAAGGTACTTTATCAAGGTATCGTTGATATAATTGATGTTTCCGACAGCACAAAGATACTTGACATCGGCTTCGGAAACGGATACCTTGAAAAACAGTTGATCCGTAAAGGCAGATGTTCCATTACAGGGATAGATATTTCTGAGGATATGGTCATTAAAGCCGCTTCATTGAACCATAAATATGTTGATTCCGGGAATATGACATTCAGGCTCGGCGATTGTTGCGACCTTGATTTTGAAAATAATTCTTTTGACTTCGTTACAACGATCAATACAATATACTTCTGGAATGACACAGCAAAAGGAATGTCAGAAATATACAGAGTATTGAAAGACGGCGGAATGTTCTGTAATGTTGTTATGCCTAAAGAGACATTAGACAAGATCTTTTACACCAAAAACGGATTTAAGAAATTTGTAAAAGATGATTACATCGAGCTTGGATCAAACGCCGGATTTACCGAAATAACGATCAAAGAGCTTGGAAATAATTATGGATTGCTTATAATTTACGACAAATCTCAGGTAAACAAAGAATGAATCAATAATAATCGGCTGCATATATGAAAAAGATATGCAGCCGATTATTATGTATTTAAGCACCGAAAACACAGCGACTTAGTAACACAACAAGCTGCTCTCTGAGATCAACGACATCTCAAAAGTACAGCGCCATTTATTATTTCATCTTCTTTCGCCGCAGCCTTCCTATATTTCGCTCAAAATCTCCGCTGTTGATCCACTCGGCAATATAAAGCTGTTCAAGCATAGGCACAGTACAGGAATAAAACCCGATCTTTTCCGAATAAAGCGGAACGAGCGCATCCGGCAGCAGCATATATCCTGCTCGCAGCGAAGGCGCGATAGTATTTGTGAACGTGTTGATGTATATGACATTCCCGTTCTCCGACATTCCGAACAGCGTTTCGGGCGCATTGCCTGTGAGCGAGAATTCGGAATCATAGTCGTCCTCGATTATTACCGCGCCACGCTCCTTCGCCCACTGCAAATATTCGCGGCGTCTTTTTTCCGATGCTGTTATACCGCTCGGAAAGCTGTTGAACGGCGTGACATGCAGCACCGAGGCGTGGGAGCTTGCAAGCTCGTCGGTTCGTATGCCCTCGCTGTCCATCCTGAGCATTTCACAGTCCGCACCATTCGCGGTGTACACAGCGCGGATCTTTTCATAAGACGGGTCTTCGAGAGCTATCGTGATGTCCCGTCCAAGCATCTGCGCACACATTCCGTAAAGGTACTCCGCACCGGAGCCGACAACAATTTTTTCGGTACTCACATCAATATTCCGGCAACGGGACAGATAGCGTGAAACAGCAGTGCGAAGCTCAATACAGCCCTTGTTTGGCGAGCGTGAAAGTATCTTCTCGCCGTAGTTCAGTATCACCCGACGATACGCCGCCGCAAACGGAGAAAACGGCAGCTCGCCCGATACCGATGGTTCGGTTTCTGCTATCTTATCGGCAGATCCATCGCCGATCACAGAAACGGGAAAGCTGCTGTCGGGATCGTAGATAACATAACACCCGCTGCGTTCTCTGGAATCGCAGAAGCCCTCCTCACAGAGCATCGCGTAAGCGTGCTCGACCGTAGATATGCTCACACCGCAGTCCCGTGCGAGCAGACGCTTTGAAGGCAGCTTGTCACCGTAAACAAACGATCTGTTTGCAATCTTTTCGCGTATTGCCTTGTATATCTGCCAATATGCAGGTGACCTGCCGTCAAGCTTTATCTGCATAGTTCATTCCTCTTTGCAGTCGTTCATGAAATAATCGTAAACCGTACTGTCGTCGGTGAGCTCGGGATGAAATGCACAGGCAAGCTGCGCGCCTTGCTTCACCGCGACTATTCTGTTATCGTGAGATGCCAGAACTTTTGCACTCCCCGTATCGGAAACGAACGGAGCGCGGATAAATGGCATTTCGATAGTCTTTCCGTCAAATATCTCTGTGCAGCGAAAGCTCCCGAGCTGTCTGCCGTATGCGTTGCGCTTTACCGTGATGTCCATTGTGCCGAAGCAGGGTTCTCCGCCCTCGACATTTTTGGCGAGAAGTATCATTCCCGCGCATGTCGCAAGCACCGGAAGTCCGTTCTCAATACGCGCTTTCAGCGGCTCATAAAGCTCAAGATCATGAAGGAGCTTACGCATAACGGTACTTTCGCCGCCGGGCAGCACCAGTCCGTCAAACACGTCGGGAATATCGTTTTTCTGCCGTATTTCAAATGTATCTGCGCCGTACTTTTGCAGCTTCACGGAATGTTCGGCAAATGCGCCCTGAACGCTGAGCACACCTATCCTCATCACTTACCCCTCTCTGCCATGAGAAGCGCGATCTCCTGCTCATTTATTCCGACCATTGCTTCTCCGAGACCTGCGGACAGCTCCGCAAGCAGCTTCGGGTCATTGTAATTCGTTACTGCCTTGACTATTGCGGCGGCACGCTTTGCCGGGTCACCGGATTTGAAAATGCCGGAGCCTACAAAAACGCCCTCTGCTCCAAGCTGCATCATAAGAGCCGCATCTGCGGGAGTCGCAACTCCGCCCGCTGCAAAATTCACCACCGGCAGTCTTCCGGTATCGTGTACCAGCTTTACAAGCTCATACGGAACGCCGAGTTGCTTTGCTTCTTCATAAAGCTCGTCCTCACGCAGCGACACGACCTTGCGTATCTCGGAATTCATCTTCCTCATGTGCCTAACCGCCTGCACTATGTCTCCTGTACCGGGCTCGCCCTTTGTGCGTATCATCGACGCGCCCTCGTTTATGCGGCGGAGAGCTTCTCCGAGATCTTTTGCTCCGCACACGAACGGCACCCTGAACTTTGTCTTATCCACATGATAAACATCGTCTGCGGGGCTTAAAACCTCGCTTTCGTCGATGTAGTCGATCTCTATCGCTTCGAGTATCTGCGCCTCGGCAAAATGTCCGATACGACATTTCGCCATTACGGGAATACTCACCGCTTCCTGTATCGAGCGTATCATTGCGGGGTCGCTCATTCTGGAAACTCCGCCTGCTGCGCGTATATCCGCGGGTATGCGTTCGAGCGCCATGACTGCGCAGGCTCCCGCTTCCTCGGCAATATGTGCCTGTTCGGGAGTTGTTACATCCATTATCACGCCGCCTTTGAGCATCTGCGCGAGTTCCTTGTTGAGCTGATATCTTTCGTTCATTTCATTCCGACCTTTCATGCTTTACAGCAACTTTTTCACCGCTATTATAGCAGGAATGTGCGGATATGTATATAACCAGTTCCCGATTATTTTTGCAGACCAGATGGTTTATTGCCGGAGAATATCAGATATCAGCCCCAGAAATATATATCTTCCGGTAGGTGTCAAAATCCAGCCATTTCGCGGACAGCGCGGGCATACTGTGTTCGTCAGCCGCGGCGTATTCCGAGAAGAAACGCTTGACATCGGCATCGGTCTTTGCGTTTACCGCGAAACCTCGCCCGTTTACGAGCGCAGCACTGCCGTCATATTCGTATTCGTCGAACGCCAGAATTCCGGTTATTTTACGCGCACGGACCTTAACCGCGATCTTGTCACGCATTATGATGATATCGAGATCATCGGGATAAGCGTAACTCTTTCCGACCGTGGGTATCTCATCGCCGACCGTAAAGGTACGGTGTATAGTCTGGGCGTGGAAGATATTGTAGCTGTTCACGTCGTAATAGAATTCCTCGAAAACATCGCCGCGGGCTTTAAGCGTGCCGTTTGTGAAGGAGGCTTTTTCTCTACCGCTGACCGCCTTGTCAAGAACATCCTCGACTACGCCGCAGGCAGCGGTCATGTTGCTCACACGGTCGATAAGAATGAGCTCACCCAGCGTCTTGTGCAGTGCGAACCTGTCTGCGGTTATCGGCTCCGAGAGCTTTATCGTGCAGCGTGCTATGCCGTTTTTGCTTATCGTCTTTGCGGGGATATGCTCACCCGTGTTCACATCAACGGCGTATTTTATTTCTGTCACTATCGCGGGTATCAGCTTTGTCCCGAGCTTTACAAGGCAGTCTCCGCCAACGTTCAGCTCGCTGTCATCCGTCCAGAGAAGTGACACATCAAGCGTCCCGTATGCCGCAATATCATCATCCTTTGTAATGACACAGCCGCGTGACACATCCACCTCGCGGTCAAGCGTGATCGTGACGGGCTGACCTTTGTACGCAGTTTCCGCCTGCTTATCGGTAACGAGTATGCTTTTTACCGTCGCTGTCTCTCCGCTCGGAAGAGTTCTTACCGTATCGCCGACAGAGACTGTCCCGGCTTCGACCTGCCCCTGAAATCCTCTGAAAGTACGGTCGGGACGGCAGACGCGCTGCACGGGCATATAGAATTTCTCGCCGCTGTCCTTGTCGCTGACATCGACCGTTTCGAGATAGCTCAGCAGCGTTTCTCCAGTGTACCAGGGCATATTCTCCGAATGCTTCGTCACGTTGTCGCCAACTGTTGCCGATAGCGGAATGACTTTAACATCGGGCAGTGAGAGCTCCGACGCAAGCTCGTTAATCTGCGTGAGTATTTCGTTAAAACTGCTCTCGCTGTATTTAACGAGATCCATTTTGTTTACGGCAAAAACATAGTGACGGATACCCATAAGACTGCATATTCTCGCGTGTCTGCGGGTCTGCACAAGAACGCCCTGTGACGCATCAACGAGTATGATAGCAAGCTCCGCGAATGATGCGCCGACAGCCATATTACGGGTGTATTCCTCATGTCCGGGAGTGTCCGCGACGATGAAGCTTCTCGCGTCGGTAGTGAAATAGCGGTATGCGACATCTATTGTGATGCCCTGTTCACGCTCTGCCATAAGTCCGTCGAGAAGCAGCGAGTAGTCTATCTGTCCTCCCGTGCTGCCGACCTTGCTGTCGAGTTCGAGCGCCTTTTCCTGATCGGCGTAGATCAGCTTCGCGTCATACAGGATATGCCCGATAAGCGTGGATTTGCCGTCATCGACGCTTCCACAGGTGATAAATTTCAGAAGTCCAGAAGCGGAGCCCGCGCCCCCGAACCGTCTGTTACTTTTGATAACGGACGAATTATCTGCCTCGCTGTCCGGAGTGTCGTTAAAAGTATTGGTCTTGTTCATCAGAAATACCCCTCTCTCTTTCTGCGTTCCATACTTCCCGCAGCCTCGTTGTCGATAACACGCGATGTGCGCTCCGATTCCACGCTTGCAAGTGTTTCTTCGATTATCTCGTCAAGCGTCGCCGCTGTTGACTCGATACCGCCCGTAAGCGGATAGCAGCTGAGCGTTCTGAACCTCACCGACTTCATCTGCGGAACTTCGCCCTCACGAAGCGGGAAGCGCTCGTCATCGACCATTATGATATTTCCGTCGCGCTCCACAACGGGACGAACAGCCGCGAAATACAGCGGTACGATGTCAATGTTCTCGCGTCTGATATACTGCCAGATATCCTTTTCCGTCCAGTTCGATATCGGGAAAACGCGGATGCTCTCGCCCTTGTTGATCTTCGTGTTGTAGAGCTTCCACATCTCGGGGCGCTGGTTTTTCGGATCCCACGCGTGAGAGGCACTTCTGAACGAGAAAATTCTTTCCTTTGCGCGGGATTTTTCCTCGTCGCGCCTGCCGCCGCCGAATGCCGCGGTAAAGCCGTACTTGTCGAGCGCCTGCTTGAGCGCCTGTGTCTTCATTATGTCGGTATATGCCGCGCCGTGGTCGAACGGGTTGATACCTTGCTTAACGCCGTCCTGATTGATGTATTCGAGCATTTCGATACCGAGCTTTTTTGCGGTCTCGTCGCGGAATTTTATCATTTCTTTAAACTTCCACGTCGTGTTGACATGCAGGAACGGGAACGGCGGCTTTTCGGGGTAAAACGCCTTGAGCGCAAGGTGAAGCATTACCGAGCTGTCCTTTCCAATCGAGTACAGCATAACCGGCTTTTCGCACTCTGCCGCGACCTCGCGGATTATGTAAATCGCCTCGGCTTCGAGCTCGTCAAGGTGTGATAATTCGGGCATAACATCATCTCCATTTTTATGTTTTATTTATCGTTATCCGGCAAGATTTTTCGTTATTTATTCCCGCCTTCGGCGGGGATAAATAGTTTAATATCTGTTTGACTCTCTTGTGTCAACATCTATTTCTTCTGTGACACCGTCGGGCTTTTCAATTATCCACCGCAGTATATCACCGCTTTTTTCGGTGTGCAGTCTGCTTCCGAGACCGCCCATATCCGCGCCGAGAAAAAAGCTTATCGCATGAGCGGGACATTCCTTGATGCAGCTCGTACAGCCCCAGCAGTCCCGCGGGTACTTTATATACGCACGTTTTTCTTCATCGAGAGCGATCAGAGTACCGGGACACACATCGCGGCATTTCCCGCAGCCGACGCATTTCAGCTTGTCAATCTCAATGCTCAACTGTCACTCACTCTCCTTAATATGATCTCGGTTTTTCCGTTCACAAAGCGGGAATTGACAAACACATTCCAGCGCTCGTCGTCGCGTTCGGGATAATCGGAGTTCTCCGCAAAGCAGTGCCAGCGGGTCTCCTGACGGGCTTTAAGGTGCGCTATGACGGTCCTGCAAACAGTAAGCCGTTCCCGCAGCTCGTAGATGAACATAAGCTCCTGCGGGTCATCTGCGTGAAGGCTGTCCGACAGCTTCTGCAACTCCGCGATACGGCGGTCGGCTATGTCGAGGCTCTTTTCCGAGAAGCGGTAGTTCGTCTTTATACCGCCCGCGTAGCTGTCCATAACGGTTTGCATAGCTTCTTCAAGCTGCTCGGCTGTGTACGGACTTTCGGAGTTTCCGAGAAATGACGATACCTCGTTTTCGTGGTACCTGACGCTTTCCTCGGTTATGTTTCCGGCTGTATTTCCGTTAAGATACCGCAGGATAGCAAGTGCCGCGATCTCGCCCTCGGCAAGCGCTCCTGTGACGTATTTCTGCGGAGCTCCGCCCGCGACATCACCGGCTGCATACAAGCCCTTTATCGTGGTCGCACGGTCGGCATCCACCCAGAAGCCGCTTGCTGTGTGACCGCCGACAATGTACGGTTCTGTGCCCTCTATTTCAACGTTATATCGGGACGGGAGCTCGCCGCTTTCCGTCCATTTCAGCGTCTGCGACGGAGCCATATTGAGGTACGCTTTGAGAAGTGACTGTTCCTGCTCTTTTGTTATCCCTTTTGTCCGCAGGAAGCAGGGGCCTCTGCCCGCAGCATTTTCCGCGACAGTTCCGTAAACACGCTCCGATGTGGTGAGTCCGTATTTCTGCTCATAGACTTCGCCGAGAGCGTTTATCTGCTTTGCGCCGACGCCCTGCGCGAGAGTTCCCGTGGGAGCGATCGTGTCCTTGCAGCGAAGCGCAATAAAGCGCATCTCGAACGTCGTCATTTCCGCTCCGTGACGTATTCCCATAGCGTAACCGGCTCCGGTATTGAACGGGCAGTACCACATCTTGTGGCGCGAGAACCCGGGATTGTTAGGTTTGTAAAGCCCCGCCGCACCGCCTGTCGCAATAAGCACAGCGCCCGCTTCTATCACATAGAAAGTGTCATTTTCAATGCCGATACCAAATGCGCCGTTCACCCGGTTATCGCTTACATCGAGGTCTGTGATATTTACACGGTTGAGTATGCGGACATTCGGCTGACGTTCCGCCATACCCGCAAGCAGCGGCTTTATATTCTCGCCGTTGATCTTGATATTGCGGTTTCCACGGGTGACATATTTACCGTTCTCGTCTTTCAGGATAACGAGACCTTCTTTTTCAAGCCGCTCTGTCACTGCGTTCAGACGCTCCGACATCGTGAGCAACAGGTCGTCTCTCGCTATCCCCGCAGCATCCTTTTTGCAGTAATCGGCATAATCCTGCGGTGTTCTTCCATCGGTTATATAAGCATTGAGCGCGTTCACACCTGCGGCAAGACAGCCGCTTCGCTTGACGTGCGCCTTTTCACAGATGAGTATATGCTTATCCGAGTTTTCCGCTGCCGTTACAGCCGCGTAACAGCCCGCAGTACCGCCGCCGATGATAAGTATATCGGTCTTTATTTTTTCAGTTTTCATTCTTATCTCCGAAGTTTTCATGCGTTTATCGCGTCGAGTATCACTTTCTCAAACTTGTCGTGACCTACTCTGTCAAGAGTAAAGCGGAACCGCTCGCTCGGCTTTGCGTTTGCGGCAAAGAATTCTATTGCCGCATCACAGACACGCATGAGTGTATCGTGATCTTCGATGAACGGAACTATCGGTTCGCCCTGCGCTATGCTGTTTCCGAAAAGTCCGCCGAAGGACACGATGTAGCCGCTGATACTGTCCCATGCGTCGGTCGGGCATGACTTCACGCAGCGTCCGCAGAAGTTGCACTTGCCCTCGTCAACGGTGATCTTTCCGTCATTCACGGTTATTGCACCAGAGCGGCATATCTTTTCGCAGACGCCGCAGTGTATGCAGTCCGCTTCCTTCCATGTTACTTTCAGACCGCCCTTTATTCCGAGGTCGTTTTCCTCCGCTTTGAGGCAGTTGTTCTGACATCCTGTTATGCCGAATTTGAACTTGTGCGGGAGTTCACGTGCGTAGTAACGCTCGTCAAGCTCCTTTGCGAGCGCGTATGTGTCAATGCATCCGCTCGGGCATATCGCAGCACCCTGACAGGCGGTTATCGTGCGGACACGGGGACCGCAGACCCCCGGCTGGACTCCGCCCTCGCCGAGAGCATTCTTGACTTCGTCGATCTGGTCGAGCTTGATGAATGGTATCTCGATGCTCTGACGCGAGGTAAGATGTACATGACCGTCGCCGTATTTTTCGGAAACTTCGGCTATCTTTGCGAGCTGTTCGGCGGTGACATTCCCGCCGACTACACGAAGACGCAGAGAGAAGTTGTCCTTCTGCTTCTGGCGCATAAATCCGCCTTTTTTGAGTGTTGAATAATCTGTTGCCATTTCAGTTCTCCTTCCTGTAACGTGCAATTATTTCCGCTGTTTTTTCTATATCCTTATCGATGTGCGAGTATGAGACGAACATCGCTTCGAACTGTGACGGTGCGGCGTAGATGCCGTTTTCGAGCAGATATGTGAAGTATTTCGCATACTGCGCTCTGTCGGCAGTCTGTGCCGTGTCGTAGTCCGTGACTGTCTTGTCGGTGAAGAACACCGTCATCAGCGAGCCGACGCGGTTCACATTCAGTCCCGCTTTTGTTGCCGCATTTTCGAGTATTCCTGCCTTCCGGTCAAGCTCGCTGTACAGATTGGGTGTCTGTTCTATCTGCGTTATCTGCGCTATTCCCGCCGCAGTAGCTATCGGGTTTCCCGAGAGCGTTCCTGCCTGATATACCGCCCCGAGCGGAGCAACGTGCTCCATTATCTCTTTCCTGCCGCCGTAAGCTGCGAGCGGCATACCGCCGCCGACTATCTTTCCGAGCACGGTCATGTCGGGCTTTATGCCGTAGTATTCCTGCGCGCCGCCGACAGCGAGCCGGAATCCCGTGATAACCTCGTCAAATATCAGCAGAGCGCCGTTTTTTTCGGTGATCTCACGCAATGATTCCAGAAAGCCGTCCTTTGGCGGAACAACGCCCATATTTGCCGCGGCCGGTTCAACGATGACTGCGGCAATGCTGTCGGGGTATTGCTCAAACAATGACTGCACCGAATCCGCGTCATTGTATCTTGCAAGAAGTGTGGCCTCAGTGAAACCGGCGGGAACTCCTGCGCTGTCGGGAACAGAGCCCGTGAGAAGTCCCGAGCCGCCCTTTACGAGAAGTCCGTC
>JAFZOA010000089.1 GCA_017550775.1 Ruminiclostridium sp.
CCCAGCGGGGGTTTGGGGCGTAGCCCCAACTATGAGTCTGAGTTACCTCAGAAATTTGCTTTTGAGCAGTATTATCGTCGCGAGCAGAGCAAGCACGAACGCCATAGATATTGCTACCCATGTGTAATTGAACGGGAGATCGACGGTATTGATGCCGTAGAACGCGAAGATGATGTTCGGGATCTCAAGAACGATCGTTATGATAGTCAGGGCTTTCATGACGCGGTTCATGTTGTTGGAGATGATGTTGGAGTACGCGTCCATGGTGTTTGCAAGGATATTCGAGTAGATGTTCGACATCTCTATCGCCTGCTTGATCTCGACCAGAACGTCCTCAAGAAGCTCCTGATCCTCGTCGTACAGCTTTATCACACGGCCGCGGAGCAGCTTTTCGAGCACAGTCTCGGTGGATTTGAGGGAGGTCGAGAAGTAAATGAGGGATTTCTGGAGACCGAGGAGCTGGATAAGGTGCTCGTCCTTCATGGAGGTGTGGAGCTGTTTCTGAACGTAGTTGAAGATCTTGTCTATCTGTTTGAGGTATTGCAGGTATTTTGCGGCGATGCGCAGGAGAATGCAGAACACGAACTGGGTCTTGAACTTCGTGTTCACATTCTTTACCACGCCCTTTGAGAAGTCCTCGATTATCGAGTTCTGGGTGAGGCTTACCGATATCACATTTGAATCGGTGAGTATCAGTCCCATAGGAAGCGTGGAGTACGAGAATGTCTCGTCATCATTCTTCTCCGCGACAGGATAGTCAAGGACTATGAGCGTCTGTCCCTCGTCGTTTTCGATACGCGAGGACTCTTCTTCGTCGAGCGCGGAACGGATAAAGTCGCGGTCTATCGAAAGCTCGGACTCCAGCTTGGATATCTCGGCCTCGGTAGGCGCGATCACGGATATCCAGCAGCCGGGTTCAAGCTCTTCGACCTCGGTCATGCCGGCACCCGCAGATCTGTAGGTGTTGATCATGGTGTTCTCTCCTTAGCTTCGGGAGACACGCAAGCCTCCCGACGAGTATTTTGTCCGTTTTCGCCCATTCGGGTCGGCTGCCATCAAGATCACCCCTTTATGTTCAAAGAATGTAAATTGTTTCGGTTTTAAACAACGAATATATTATATCACAAAAACCCGCAGTTTGCAACAATTTTTTTCGTTCCGGTACGTTTTTTATTCAGATACAGGCAAACGGTAGAAAAAAGAGCCGGTCTCCGCTCGGAGACCGACTCAGCTTGTGTGTCATACACGCTTATTCGATCGCGATATACTTTGTCTTTTCCTGTTTCGGAAGCGCCTGCGGCTTCGGGATATCGAGCTTCAAGACGCCGTTGTCGAACTTCGCCTTGATGTCGTTTTCGGTAACAGCCTCGCCTATATAGAAGCTTCTGCTGTAGGAGCCGCTGAAACGCTCGCGGCGGATATAGTTGCCCTTCTTGTCCTTCTCGTCATTGTCGTGGGAGGTGCTTGCGGTTATTGTGAGGTAGCCGTCGTCAAGCTTTACCTTGACATCCTCCTTTTTGATGCCGGGGAGATCGACTTCAAGCTCATAGCCGTTGTCGTGCTCTCTTACATCGGTCTTCATGATCGGCGCAGCCTGAGTGCGCGGAGCTGACGGAAAATCGAAAAAGTCGTCAAACACATTTCTTCTGAACATATCCGGTACTAACATAAGTCATAACCCCTTTCAATTCTGTTATACTATTATCTGAACTCCGGCGGGTACTTATTCATTTCTTTGCCCTTTTCCTTTGTTCTGACCATAGTATAGCACAAACAATTAGCACTGTCAATAGGAGAGTGCTAATTTTGACACGACTTTCACAATTTTCACATAACGGTCATATTTTCGGCTTTGCAAGCGTCTTTATGCCGATAAACGGTGTTTCTGCGTGCACCCGGACAACGCAGCACCCGAGTATTACGCCCGGAAAAGAAAGTATAACGTTGTTTTGTTAATTCTGAACAAAAAAAGTCATATAAAGATTTCACTTTTTGCTTGATTTTTCCTTGTTTTTATGCTATAATGATATTGCTGCAAAACGACTTAAGAATAGTCCTGTCATCGTTTCCCGGCAGGAACGACCGGGAAAGATAACGGCGTGCTCTATAGACAGCTTTTAACCTTTGACGTAGTAATATCAAAATACCGAGATGGAAGGATACTGACAGAGATGCACAACTTTTCCGAAAAATATATCATGCAGAGATCCTGCTCTGCCCTTTGGCTTGTTCCGTATCTTGTTGATAACGACGCTTGTGACTTCTTCCCGGAGGTCACAGGCTTTTTATGTTTTGATCGCGGTTGTTCCCGGGAGAGGATAAAAAAATGCATATGATAAAAAAACTGTTTGGCGGTACGCAGAAATATATACTGCTCACGGTGTTCCTTATTGTGGTAAACCTTACCCTCGGTATAGTGCTTATGATCCAGTCGGGTCAGTCCATGAAGGAACTCATAGATTCAAGAATGCTCGATATCACGAATACCGCCGCCGATATGGTGGACGGGGACGTGCTTGCATGGGTCTCCGATAAGGACAAAGGGACTCCGGAATATGAAGCCCTCATGAAGACG
>JAFZOA010000090.1 GCA_017550775.1 Ruminiclostridium sp.
ATAGCAGTACCTCCGTTATTCTTTCGGCGAGGAACACCGCCGCAAGTATGACAGTCTCCGTTATCTGGAGAAACCAGCCCTCGGTGTCTCCGGTTATCCCGCCAAATTTTCTGTACGCCGCGGCTCTGTATATCGGGAAGCTTAACCCCGCCGCAGCGCACGCCGCTATACCCGGGTACAGCCCGAGAAATATCATTGCTCCCGCGCACAGAACCGCCGTTACCGCGAGAGTTGCCGCCGTTATGAGCCGGTGGGCGGGCTTAACGAAATTCTGTAAAGCTCCCTCGCTTTTCGCGGAACGCAGTGTCACCGCCGCAAGCCCACTGAGCGCGCGGGAGAGCACATACCCGACTGCGACAACGAAGAAATTCCCGACCTCGCAGAACAGGGCGAACTGCACCAGAAGCAGCGAGCACAGCCCGATCACCGCGAAGGAACCGATATGCGGGTCGGACATTATGGAGAGCTTTTTGTCCCTGTCCGCGCAGCTTGCGAGAGCGTCCGTCGTGTCGCAGAAGCCGTCGATGTGTATGCCGCCCGTGACGAGAACTGGGATAAGCACGCATACCGCCGCGTTCACGGTAACGCCGATGTTCAGCAACCCGCAAAGCTGCTCCCAGAACAGTATCAGCCCGCCGATGACCGCGCCGATGAGCGGGAAAAAGCACAGCGAGTAGCGGCGGTTTTCTTCCTTCCACTCCACCCGCGGCATGGGTATCCGCGAGTACATCAGGAATGCGCTCGCGAGAGATCTGAGAATTGTCATGATCCGCCTTTCAGTACGATCGGAACGCCGTAAACGCACTCTATCACGTTGTCGGAAAGCTCCGCGATGAGTCTGTTCACGCGCCCCATTGCTTCGATGTATCTGTTGGTTTCCTCGCCGTAATCAACGCCGTCCGAGCCCACATTGTTTGTGACGATGACAAGCGTTTCCGCGCAGGCTTGCAGGTGCTCAATCCCGCGCATTATCCGCGCCGCCGGGTCGGATATCTCTTCGAAGTCAAACATCTCGTTCGCGCAGAGGTTCGCCACACATTCGAGGAGGATATGGGAGTTTTCCGGTATCGCGGTCTCGTGCAGCGCCGTGTATTTCTCGATCGTCACAAACCCTTTTCCTGCGCGTATCTTGCGGTGCCTTGCTATCGCGATATCCGCGTCCTCTCCGAAGGGCTTCATGGTCGCGATATAACATTTATTGTCCGTCAGGCTGTCGAAAAATTTTTCCGCGAGCCGGGATTTTCCGCATTTCGCGCCGCCTGTTATCAGTGTCGTCATTTCTTTTCGGTGTACCTTTCCAGCCCGATCTCGTCGAACCTGTGGGCGTTGTTATAGACCGAGAGCGCGCCGTCCAGCAGCGGGAGCAGCATTATCCCGCCAGTCCCCTCGCCGAGCCGCATTTCTGCGGTTATCAGGGGTTTCAGTCCGAGTTCGCCGAGCAGCAGCTTTCCCACCGGCTCGGCGGAAACGTGGCTCGGGAGCATATAGTCCCTGCACCCCGGACAAAGCCGCTCCGCCAGCAGAGCCGATACCGCCGATATCGCGCCGTCGATCACCACGGGAATGTGATGCACGGCACCCCCGAGGAACAGCCCCGTCATGCCCGCGATATCGAATCCGCCGAGCTTCGAGAGCACGCCGAGCGGGTCGTTTCTGTCCGGCTTGTTGACCTCTGTCGCGCGCTCTATGACGGCTATTTTTCTCGCAAGCCCCGCGCTGTCAAGTCCCGCGCCGCGCCCCGTGACCTCCCTCGGTTCAAGCCCGAGCAGCACCGACGCGACCGCCGCCGAGGAGGTGGTGTTGCCTATCCCCATTTCGCCGCTCACGATGATGTTTACGCCGTTTTTTTTCAGCTCTCCCGCAATGTCGATCCCGACCTGTATTGCGCGCTCCGCTTCGTCACGGGTCATAGCCGCGCCGAGGGCGATATTCCTTGTCCCGCAGGCTATTTTCCGGTCGAGCAGAGCCGCGCAGTTCACGTCCCCGGCGATACCGGTGTCAACGGCGATAACGTCCGCGCCGTAAGCCCTCGCGATGGCGTTGATGTTCGACCGCCCCTCGGCAATCTCCCGGGCGCACAGGGCGGTCACGGAGCTGTCCGACTGGGACACCCCCTCGCATACCACGCCGTTGTCCGCGCAGAAAACGACCGCTGTACGGCGGCTGATATCCACGTCGGGAGTGCCTTGCACAGCAGCGATCTTACACACCGCTTCTTCGAGAAGCCCGAGACTCCCGAGGGGCTTCGCGACGCTGTCCCAGCGCTCCTTCGCGCGCTCTCCCGCCGCCTTGTCCGGCGGGAATACCTTAATTTCCATTCCTGTTTCTCTCCAAAAACTCGCCGCACGCCCTCACGAACCGCTCCGCAATCCTGGTGTCCGCGTAGAAGTACAGGTGCGGGAAGCCCGCGTAAAGGGTTTTACCCGCGTGGACGCACTCCCATTCTCTCCCGTCGGACTTCCGCGCGGTCATATCGGTGCCGCAGCTCGTACTGTCGAAGTAGTGGAACTCGTGGGC
>JAFZOA010000091.1 GCA_017550775.1 Ruminiclostridium sp.
CGACGAGATCGGCAAGGAGCAGTTCGAGGAGTTCAAGACCTGGGACCTCGGCGACATCATCGGTGTGACCGGTTATGTGTTCAAGACCAAGACCGGCGAGATCTCGGTACACGTCAAGAGCATAAAGCTTCTCTCGAAGTCGCTGCTGCCGCTCCCCGAGAAGTGGCACGGACTTAAGGACAAGGAGGAGCGTTACAGAAAGCGCTACCTTGACCTTATCGCGAACCCCGAGATCAAGAACACCTTCGTTACCCGCTCGCTGGTACTGCGCGAGATACGCAATTACCTCGACAGCATAGGCTACCTCGAAGTTGACACGCCTATCCTGCTCCCGCTGGAGATAGGTGCGGCGGCGCGCCCCTTCAAGACCCACCACAACGCTCTCGACATAGATATGTACCTTCGTATCGAGACCGAGCTGTATCTGAAAAGGCTCATCGTCGGCGGATTTGACCGCGTGTACGAGGTAGGTCGTATCTTCCGCAACGAGGGTATGGACGCGACCCACAACCCCGAGTTCACGTCGATAGAGATGTACCAGGCGTACACCGACTACTTCGGCATGATGGATATAATCGAGGATCTTTACCGCACTGTCGCAAAGAAGATCTGCGGCACTGACACGGTCATGTACCAGGGTAAGGAGATAGCTGTCGGCAAGCCGTGGGAGCGCCTTACCATGATCGAGGCGGTGAAGAAGTACGCGGGTGTCGATTTTGCGGACTGGGCGGACGACGAGGCGGCAAGAAAGGTTGCCGACGAGAAGCACGTCGAGCTCGAAAGCAAGACCGCCACAAAGGGAGAGGTGCTTATCGCATTCTTTGAGGCGTTCGTCGAGGAGAACCTGATACAGCCCACGATCATCTACGACTACCCCGTGGAGAACTCCCCGCTCGCAAAGCGTAAGCCCTCCGACCCCATGTTCACCGAGCGTTTTGAGTACTTCATCAACGGCACCGAGTTCGGCAATGCGTTCTCCGAGCTCAACGACCCGATCGACCAGCGCGGACGTTTCGAGAAGCAGGTGGCCGCAAAGCGTGCGCAGGGCGGCAATGACGCGCAGGTTGACGACGACTTCATTACCGCGCTCGAATACGGTCTCCCGCCTACAGGCGGTCTCGGCTTCGGCTTCGACAGACTTGTTATGCTGCTTACGGACAGCGCTTCGATAAGAGATGTGCTGCTGTTCCCCACAATGAGACCGGAAAAGAAGTAAAGCCGATCGCAGATAAATATGTCCGTTTCTTCCCTCGCTCAACAGGCGGGGGAAGAAACGAATTACAGCTTTTTCTGTTGTCCGGCATCGAAAAGACTGCGTATGCCGGCGCGTTTTGCGGCGAAAAAGCGGAACGGCGCATATATAACAAATACTGCAAAAGGAAAAAGAGGAAAATGAATACGAAATTAGTATCGGCGATCATTGCCGGGGCAATGATACTGACCGCGGTATCCGGCTGTTCGGAAGCAAGGACTACAAACAGCATTTCGGACGATCTTTCCCTTGCGGAGAGATACCTTTCGGAAATGAATTACGAACAGGCTATAGTTGAGTTCGACAAGATACTGAACATTGACCCTAAGAACGCGGACGCGTATCTCGGAAAAGCCGAAGCGTACATAGCGCTCGGTGACACAGACAGTGCGATAAAGACCTTGCAGACAAGCTGCCGGCAGTCGGACGACGACCGCCTGAAAGCAAGGCTCGACGAGCTTCTTGCGCTGGTAGGAGGGGTGGCGCAGTCAGAGCCGGAGACCGAGGATGTCACCTCTGCGGAGGAAACGACTCCCGATACCACTACAACGGCCGATGCGTCAGCAGATGACGAAAACGACGGGGAAACGTCCGGTGACAGTGACGAGGATACAGGCGAAGAGACGACCGGTTCTCCTGATGACGTGACGGACGATAATACAGACGATACAACGAGCGAGAACGCCGGTTCGGACTACGACGATACTCTGTCCGAAAACACGGCTGATGACCGGAATGAAGAAAGCGGTGCCGGGGAAGACACCCCCGTACCCGCCGATGATACAAGCGGAGACGTTCCCGAGGACGGTACTTCCGGGTCGGATACCTACGATGAGGTCGGCGCGGATACTACGGAACCTGCCGCTGTGGATACCGTGGAAGCTTCTGCGGAGCAGAATGCCGTGACGACGGAAGCGTCTTCGTCTTCCGCAGTTACTTCGGTACCGGTGACCTCGGCTGTAACGTCCGTTAGTGTTACGACTGCAAGTTCGGCGACAACAAAGGCTGCAACTTCGGCGGTAACTACGACGAAAAAAACTACCGGTACGACCACAGCCGCGACTACAGAGGCTGCTACCTCGAAGGAGAAAAAAACTACCACCGAAGCTCCCGTGCAGACGCCTGACGATCCAAAGTACAAATACAAGCTCGTGACCGTGCTGCAGGATACGATAGTTGAAAACGGCTATACGCTAAAGCCCCTTAATCTGAACGGCACAGGAGACCTGTATATGTACTTCAAGGGTGATACTCTCCCGGACAAGCTCGGTGATATCGTCTTCTACCGTATCGACATGGAGGAATTTCGTAAGACAGGAAAGATAAAGCCGATAAAGGTGACCCTTGACAGCAAGCTCAAAAACGCGATACCGTCGCCGTCGTACATAAACGGAGCACAGTATTTCGTTGAACGCGGCGATAACGGGCTTAAGTATTATGTCGTAAAATTCGACCCCAATACCAACAAGCTTATCGTGGAAAAAACGCTTGACAGGTTGGGAAGCAGCAACGGCGGAAGCTTTGATCTCGACGGCGGATACACCTGCACATATACCACGTCGGATATGTCCGTCACGATCACGGTGACCGATCCGAACGGCAGGTCCGTCAGCAAGACATTCTCTTATAGCGGCGATATGTCCGATATCGAAGTGACGACCGACGGAAAGAACATTTATGTTTCCTGCGTCTCCGGCGGAATTGCGGGCGGCGACTATAAGCGCGAGATCATGAAGCTCAACACAAAGCTCGAATCCGAAGTCATTTATACCAAAAAGTTAGAGATCACTGTTCAGGGCGGAGACGCATGGTTGGCAGTGACCATAAACATGAGCGACGAGAGGACCAGCGTTGTGACGAGCGACGGCGACAAGTATATAATCTCGATCGGAAACAGACTTATCAGGTATGACCGCGGTGCGGACAAGGAGACCGAGCTTTATAAGGGCACAGATGCTCTGAATGTTACTATCCTGTCACACAACTGGATAGGAGTTAATTCCGGCAACAGCTCGTCCGCGTTTATCAATTACAGCACCGGCGATAAGATAGATACGACAGTGTATTCCGGCTCGTTTTACGCGTCGTTCTACAACATAGACGACAATATCAGTGTTGTGTCGGGAAAGAAGAGCGCGCTCTTCAACACCTCGACCGGTAAGGTCATAGACTCGTATGACTCTGTTACAACACTCGGAAATAACGTCATTGGGTGCAGAACAGGCTCAAAGTCGGTATACTACAGCTCCGGAATGAACAAGCTGGATTATGACAGTATGGCTCACTTTGACGGCAGCTCCGTAACGCTCGTATCAAAGGGCGGGGACACGTTCTTCGTTGACGCGGGCTTCGGACAGCTTTCGGTATCGTTCTCCGCAAAGTCTGTGGGCAGGTGCGGTGAACTCTATACAGCCACTGACGGCGAACAGAGTTATTTTGTAACATACATTGTCGGCTGATGACGGATAACGAATGAAAAAGTGCTGCACCTTTTACAGGTGCAGCACTCTGTTTGTCAAAAAAGAACGTTCGGTCTGTAACAAGCCTATTAAAGATCCGTGTTACGGTATTTGGTCCATGCGTCTGTGATATTGCTTCGCAAATCCGCTGGCGCAAGGGCGCGCTTTTCTGATATCCGGAGAACTCCGAACTTCGAGGCAGATGACCCGTCCATTCCGGAAAGGTAAAGCGTAACAAAGAAGTTTTCCAAAGTTAATCAGACAGGCAGGTCAAAGCACTATCGTTATTATTAACGCCAGCCTTATGATAACGGAGGAAAACATTATGACATCAATACTTGAAAAGCTCTACTACGGTGAAATCAGTCCTTGCTCAAAGCCGACACCCACCACGGAACGCTACCTGAAAGCCAAAGGCGAGGTTGAGAAGTACCGTGAGGAGATACTTGCCAAATATCCCGACTGCAAAGAACTTCTCGAAAACTACGCAGACGCGATCCATGTTACAGCAGCCTGCGAGGGTTCGCAGGACTTTGAGAGAGGATTCCGGCTCGGAGCGCTGATAATGGTTGATGTAATGACAACCGAATAACAAAGATGATCCGTTGTTTATTTGAGCAACGGATCATTCTGTTATTAATGGATTACTGTGCTGTCATCTTGCGGTATTCATCGAGAGCCGACTCGACCATATTATAATACTCGCCGACCAGACGGTTGTAGGATTCGCCCTCGGAGATCGGTGCATTGTATATCTCCTCAAGCTGATTGCTCAGGTCAAGTCCGAATCCATAATGTGTATCAAACACGAATGAAAACTTCGACGGATCAACAAGGTCATCATATATCTGCATCTGCTCTGTAGTATATGTGAGCTTGTACTTGGGCTTTCTCGGTGCGCCGCATTCGGGGCAGACAGCGCCTTCCTCGTCGCGCTCGCTGTCAAATCTGTGTTTGCAATCGGGGCATTTGATGTAGAAATAGCCGCCGTTATACAGCTTTTCTTCGCGTTCGGCCGCAACAACATCGGGATCGGAAGCCCATATTCTCGAAGCGAGAATGAACGCCGCTGCGCCCTGAAGATTGCCTGCGCCCGCAGGGACAACATATCCGGAATCGCCGCCGGCTATATAGTATGTATCGGATTCGGGATCGCGGGGCATAGGCACCGTACGTATCTCACCCTCGTAATTGTTCTTGAACCAGAATTCCTGACCGCATGGAAGCGTCCAGTCAAGCGGCATAACAAAGAACAGCGTTCCCTGCCACGAATCGAGACCGTCGGGTCCGTGCCAGCCCTCCCAGAAGCAGTCCTCACGGTAGAGCTTCTCAATGAACTCCATTGTTCTCATTACATTGGCGTTTTTCATATTGTTTATGATGTTCTTGCCGTCAAAGCCGATAACGGGAACTCCGGTTGTCTCGGCAAGCTGTACGCCGAAGCAGCCGGGCCATGAGATCGGATACTTTTCGGGATTGAAGTCCTTCCACTTCAGGCATATATCTTCAAAAGCGTTCCAGTCCCACTCTCCGGCAAAGTAAAGATCCATAGGATCGTTGATTCCGTATTCGGAAAGCTCGGCAGAGCAGTATGTAACGCCGTAAGGTGTCGCTGTCAGCGCGTAGGGGAAATAGTAATGCTTGCCGTTATATCCATAGCTGTCAATAATCGACCCCATATCCGACCACAGCGACGAGGTCATATCGAGCCATTCGTCCATGGCGGTAAATCTGTTGTTTATGAAAAAGCTCGGGAAATGCTCAGCCTGCTTTCTCATTATATCCGGGGACTGACCCGATGCCATCAGCACTCCGAGACGGTCGGTTATCTCCAGCGAGCTTACGATCTCGGTCTCGACCGTACCTCCGAATCTTTCCGCGAATACCTCCGCTATATCGAGCTCCGGCGAAACATTATGGAAATCGAACCAGCAAAGCGCGTGTATGGTTCCCGCGGGCTTTCCGGATTCATACAGCGAACCCGCGCCTGTCTCGTTTGCGGTATCCACGGTATCGATGTCAGCTGCTTCTTTATAGTCGAACTTTTCATCGATCTCCTTGTTCGGGTCTTCGGTCGTAACGGTAGCCGCAGCGGCAGTCGTGGTGTCGGCATTATTATCGGCAGCGGGAGCTCTTCCAACGCCTCCTCCGCAGCCTGCTGTACCGATGACAAGCATTGTGGCCAATACTGCCGAAAGTGTTTTCCGTGTTTTTCTCATAGATGATCCTCCTTAGAATTATGTAAATACGTTCAGGTAAAGTGTGTTATCGTTTACTTGTCAGGGCTCATTATAACATAAATAGATATGTCAAGAAAAATATCAGAGCGTCAGCCTACCTTCAAACCCCGTAAAATCTATTTTCCTTTCCGTTCCGTCCCGTAGCGATATGACAGCACTGGTACGCGCTTCATCTGTATAGCGTATTTCGAGAACGGGAAACAGCTCATCCTCGGTGAAATCATCGTGATCCTCGCCCGTGATGACCTGGGAGATCAGGAACATCTCCTCTTCCCCGCCGTAATGCCTTTGCTTCACAGCAGAGGCTTTTATTATGACCGAAGATCTGCTGTCGGGATTTGTGCCCTCGCTTCTTGCCGTGCTTATGCTGTCCCAGCCCGAGAATACGGTCATGGCGAGGCGCTTTTTCCTGCCCTGCGACTCATAGCCTTTCAGCACTATCGCCTTGAAATCACCGTTTTCGATAACCGTTTCTTCGGTTCCGTTATCGGGGAATCCGAACGAGCCGAGCGTTATCCTCACGGGCCGCCTGTGCAGTCTCAATCTGTCCGCACGCAGTATCCCTCTGCTCACGCCGAAGTCCGCGAGAGCGATCGCCTGTATCCAGTGGGACTCGCGGCTCAGGTCGTAGTCGAAGAACTGCTTTCTGTACAGCACGCCGTCTTTTTCGCCCGCCCAAAAGCAGGCGTTCGCGTATTGACGGCTCCCGTCCGTGAGATCGGTAAGCTCATACTGCATAGCCGTACAGTCGGCATCCCACGGGTATTTTGTGTCATAGGCGAGCTTGCCGTAATTGCAAATCCCGTGCATATCGCCGCGGTTTTTCAGCACCTTTCCCGTGCGCAGTATGGTTGAGCCGTTCGCCTCATGGTTTGTATAG
>JAFZOA010000092.1 GCA_017550775.1 Ruminiclostridium sp.
CTCTGCACCGAGCTCGGAAGATTCATGCTCGCTCCGAACGGAATGCTGATAACCACGGCTATCCGCGAAAAGCATATCTACAAGGAATACATAGGCGTGGACGCCTGCGCTGCAAACCTCATGCGCCCCGCTATATACGGCGCTTACCACCATATAACCGTTCTCGGCAAGGAGGACGCTCCCCACGATCACGTTTACGACATCGTAGGCGGGCTCTGCGAGAACTGCGACAAGTTCGCGAAGGACAGAGAGCTCCCGAAGATAGACATGGGCGATATACTCGCTATCCACGACGCGGGTGCGCACGGCTTCTCCATGGGCTACAACTACAACGGCAAGCTGCGCTCGGCGGAGGTGCTGCTGAAAGAGGACGGAAGCTGGAAGCTGATACGCCGCGCCGAAACTCCGAAGGACTACTTCGCGACGTTCGATTTCGGCGAGTACAGCTTCAAGGACTGAGCGCATGGAGTTTGAATACTGTCCCCGGTGCGGGAGCAAACTTGTTCCGCGTCAGATCGGCGACGAGGGAGACGTTCCTTTTTGCAGAAGTTGTGAACGGCCATTTTTTCCGTTCTCCTATCCCTGCGTGATATGCCTTTGCCTCGATGAGAACGACAACGTGATGCTTATAAAGCAGAGCTACGGGGTATCGCGGTATGTGTGCGTCGCGGGGTACATCAAAGCCGGCGAGGACGCAGAGACTGCGGTAGCGCGGGAGATCATGGAGGAGACCGGGCTTGAGACCCTCGGAAAGCGGTTCCTGTACAGCAGGTATTACGAGAAACACGACAACTTGATGCTCGCCTTCGCGTGTAGAGTGAAAAAGGCTGAGTTTTCTCTCTCCGGCGAGGTTAAGGAAGCCGCGTGGTTCGGTCTTGAAGACGCTTACGACGCGATGTTCGATGGAGCTTACGGGCGCGATATGATAACGGAGATAAAGCGACTGCGCGAAGGAGGGCTGCTCGGAATATGAGAATGAGGAAGAAAAAGCATCTCGATGAGCGGCTCGAAGCGTGCAGAGCGGTCAATCTCGGCTGGATACCAGACCTTGTTCACAAGGACGAAAACTGCGTACAGCGAAACGGTGCAGAGATATTCGGGAATGACATGCCGCTTCACGCTGAGATAGGCTGCGGCAAGGGAAAGTTCGTCAACACGCTTGCCGGACTGCACCCGGAGATCAACTTCATAGCGGTAGAACAGTCCCCGAACGTCATTGTTTCGGCAATGGAGCAGACTGTGAACAGCGGAGCCGCAAACCTGCGGTACTTCATGGGCAATGCGGAGTACCTTCAAAATGTGCTGAGTCCCGACAGTATAGAGCGGCTGTACCTCAATTTCAGCTGTCCCTATCCGAAAGCGCGATACACCAAACACCGGCTCACCAGCGAACGGTTTCTCGCGATATACAAGGAGCTGCTTACCGCAGAGGGTGAGATCTTCCAGAAAACGGACAATGAGGAGTTTTTTGACTACTCGCTCGGGACTCTGAAAGAGGCGGGGTTCGAGCTGAGGTATGTTACGCGCGACCTGCATAACAGCGATGTGACCGGGAATATTATTACAGAGTATGAACAGAGGTTCCTTTCACAGGGACTTCCGATCTATTACCTCGAAGCCGTGAATAAAAAATGACATTTTTTGGTAAAATTTGCATAAAAGCTCTTTACAAATCAAAAAAAATATTGTATAATAGTTTCAGCATAATTTTATAATACCGAAAGGAATGATAACAATGGGCAAATTAACAACACTCATCAGCATCGCCGCTCTCGCAGGCGTGGGCTACTATGTAGGCAAGAAGCTTATCGAAAAGCGCAACGCCGAAGAGGAAGAACGCGCACAGCACGTTTATGAGAACGACTCCGATGTCTTCGTAGAGGAAAAGCACTCCTCCCCGAAGGAAAAACTCCAGAAGGCTTCCCTGTTCGCTGTCGGCGCTATCAAGACCGGCACCGAGAAGATCAAGGAAGGCATCGACGATATCATCAATAACGACATGGTATCCGTCGGCGAAGAGACCATTGCCAAAACCAAGGAGTCCGCTGTCGAGACCAAGGAAAAGGCGATAAACTTCGCCAAGTCCACCGGTGAGAACATCAAGAACGGGATCGGCAACATCAAGGACAAGGTGATGCATAAGGCTGAGGAAGTAGCGGACGAGACCGGTGCGGAAGAACTCGCCGAGGCTATCGAGAAGGACGTTGACGATCTAACCGAAAAGGCTGTCGATATGGCAGAGGAGATCAAGAACTCCCCCGAGCCTATCGTTGAGCAGGTAGCGGACGCTGTGAGTGACGTAGCTGAGACTGTTGCGGAGACAGTTGAGAACGTGGCTGAGGATATCAAAGACGATCTCGCGGACGCTTCCGACGACATCAACAGCATCTCCATGGACAGTGTTGCTTCCGATACAGTCGAGACTTTCGATTTCAGCAACCCTGAGCAGCTCTGATCGGTCATACAGTAAATACGCAGGGACAGCTATACAACTGTCCCTGCTTTCTTTTATATCACGACACCGAAAAACACGGCAGGATCCGATAAGACCCCGCCGTGTTCCTTCCGGTCACGCTTCCGTTTCGAGAAGCTCGTTGTGCTTGAAGAACAATGATATGCTCCACAATGCCGACAGAGCTACAAGAACATATACGATCCTGCTTATTATGCTTTCCGAGCCGCCGCAGACCCACGCTACAAGGTCAAATCCGAACAGTCCGACAAGACCCCAGTTGAGCCCGCCTACGACAAGAAGGAAAAGCGCAATTCTATCAATTATCCTCATTTTATCATGTTCCTTTGCTGTTTTTGCCGCGAGAGCACATAAAACAGTGCCGTATTGCGGCTGAGATTATTATGCACCGTCATTATCTACATATTCATTAAAAATGCACAAATTTCCTTGTTGAAATATGTAATATGAATACATTTATGTATTTTTTTGAAAAACCCCTTGACAAATGAGCACAGTTGTATTATAATGTAATAGTCGCTTGAAGATGTGGGAGTTTAGCTCAGCTGGGAGAGCGTCTGCCCTACAAGCAGAGGGTCACAGGTTCGAGCCCTGTAACTCCCACCATAGCGACAATTTTTATGAGGCCCGGTAGTTCAGCTGGTTAGAACGCTAGCCTGTCACGCTAGAGGTCATGGGTTCGAGC
>JAFZOA010000093.1 GCA_017550775.1 Ruminiclostridium sp.
GCCTTTATCTCGTAAAGGGCGGTCATCGTTTCGATTAAGATGAGGTCGTCGAGGTCTCTTCCGGCTTCAACTATTTCCCTGAAAAGATAGTAAGCGTCCTCGAACGCGAGAGTTCCTGCGGGCTCAAGAAGCTGACCGGTGGGACCTATATCGAGCGCAACAAGGGTATCGGTGCCCTCTGCAGCGCGTTTCGCTATGGATAGCGCTTTTCTGACAACTTCCGCGGTGGAGTACTGAGTTTTCGCGAGTTTGAGCCGGTTCGCGCCGAATGTATTGGCATTGATGATGTTCGCGCCCGCTTCGATGTACGAGCTGTGTATTGCGTAAACATCGTCCTCGCGCTGGAAGTTCATTATCTCGGAGGTCTCGCCGGGCTTCATTCCGCGCTTCTGGAGCTCGGTACCGAAGCCGCCGTCGAGTATCACAAATTGTTTTTCAAGCAGTTTTTTTACTTTGTCGTTCACTTTAATGACCCTTTCTTTTATGTATGTTCAAACACAATTTCCGCTTTTTCAAACTTCAGGCTGCTGTTGGCAATAAGTATCTTCTCCCATTGCCCGCGCGTTCCCTCGTAATATATCTGTTTAAGTGAACCGCAGTTGGCAAACGCCTTCAAGCACACCCTTTTCAGAGACACGGGAACATAAAGCGTTTCGAGGTTCGGGCAGAAAAACGCGTACTGAACAATCTCAACAAGTCCCGCCGGAAACACGAGCGTTTTAAGTTCATAGTTCTCAAACGCATCTTCGCCGATCTCTTCTACCCCGTCGGGAACGCGATATATCTCGTCCGTCTTTTCCCGCGGATAGCTAACAAGCGTTTTCATATCCGCGCTGAATTTCACACCGTCAACTATTATATTATCAGCCATTGATGTGCCCTCAATAATTATGAATCGTTATTTGCAGTTCGTTCCGTTCCTGCGGAATTTACACGTTTCCCGCATATTACACGTTGCACAGCTTCTCACGCCGCTTTCCTGCTCATGCTCCGAAATGCCGATGACCGCAGTCACCGATTTTCGCGGGATAAGAATGTTGCTTTCCGTCGCGGTAAGCCCGATAAGCTTGTCCGCGTTCAGAAAGCGTATTATGTCGGGCTGGAGCTCTATCGGATAATCGCCGTAGCCCGGGCTGTAGCGCCACGTGAAATTGCCGCCGTAAAGCGCTTTCAACTCCTGCTCCGCGCTGTCACAGAACTCCTCGGTCATGGCGCTTGCAAGCGCGTCAAGCACAAGCGCGTAAGCCATGTTGGTTATCTCTGCCGTGCGTATGAGCCTGTCCGCACCGCTTCCGAGAGTAGCAGCGAAAAAGACGACACGGTCGCTCTTTTCGAGATGTTTCGCGATATCTCCGCCCTGCAAAAGCGGCGACGCTTCTTCTTTTGCGGTTATCTTGTGGCAGTAATGAGGCGAGACTGAATCACAGAGCGCTTTATATCCCTTGTCTATGAGCCCGGCGGTAGCCTCGTCCGGCGGGTTCCCGCGATAGCCGAGATACCGTAGCGCTTCTTTCTTTACTTCCGTCAAAGCAGCTTACCTATCATAGAAACGAGCTTTCTCGCAATGTACGGGTTGTTCATCGTGTAGATGTGTATGCCGTCAACTCCGCTCGCGAGAAGGTCGGTTATCTGATCTGCGGCATAAGCTATACCCGCGTCAACGAGCGCGTCGGGTCTGTTCTCGTACTTTGTTATCATACGAACGAATTTCTGCGGAAGGCTCGCACCGCACATCGTCACCATACGCTCGATCTGCGACTTGCTCGTAACGGGCATTATGCCCGCCGATATCGGAACATTTATCCCCGCGAGCTTTGCTTTATCGCGGAATTCGTAGAAAAACTCATTGTCGAAGAAGAGCTGGGTTATGAGCTCTTCCGCGCCCGCATCTATCTTTTTGCGAAGGTTTAGAATATCATCTGTAAGGTTCTCCGACTCGGTATGCCCCTCGGGATAGCAGGCTCCGGAAATGCCGATATGGTCATACTTGCTGTGCTCACGTATAAACGAGATCATATCGCTCGCATGCCTGAAATCGGTCTTGGGCGGGATATCGGGATTTATGTCGCCGCGAAGAGCGAGAATGTTCTCTATCCCCGCATCTACAAACCCGTCAAGGACCATAAGCACCTCTTCCCTTGTGTTGTTCACACAGGTTATATGCGCCATTGCCTCTATCTTGCAGTCGTTCTTTATGTGCGCCGCGATATCGCGTGTGAATGTATTCGCGATATTGCCGCCCGCGCCGTAAGTAACGCTGATATAATCGGGTGCGCAC
>JAFZOA010000094.1 GCA_017550775.1 Ruminiclostridium sp.
ACGCTTTCGGGGAAACAGTGCCCGGATAAGCCCAGGGCAATTCCGAAGACCGCTGCAATCAGAATATAGAAAAGAGTTCCCCGTTTCCGACGGTCGCAAACGGTGATCGTGACCGTATTGATCTTTCTTCTGTATGTCCATTCGGGAGAAAGCCCAAGCGATGCCATGATCTGTCCGCTCCATTCATCATCGGCCTTTTCGGTAGGATCAAAGGGATCGCCCGCATATTGGAGCCGTACTATCTGCCTCCCATGGGATTTTCCGGCTCCGATACTGGCAGATGCTCCGTTCCCATAGCGCTCCGTCAGAGTCAAAAGCAGTTCATCCAGCGTCAATCTGACGCGTAATATCTGCCGCTGTTCTGTATTCAGCTTTGAACAATATTTCTCTGTTTCCTGCAGTATCTCTTCTATGGTTTCAGCGTTTAACTTATATTCTTTGTATGAAATGCTCATCTTTTTTTCCTCTCCATTGAGATACCGTCTCTTTTTCCTCGCCTTGTTCCTCAGTCACGGCATAAAGTGATGACTTCATAATTGCAATGTTCTTCCGTGCGCAGAGGGACTGTCCAGCCGGAAATCCCCGATGAAACATAATGTTAAAACGAAACCTGCCGCAGCGTGAACTGTACTCGCTGCAGGCTTTTTCCTTACAGCGGACACGACTGTTCCTGTTATGTCGGCACCGACATCGCCAAGCAGTGCAATATATACAGCGCCGATGATATATGACGCAGACCATACCGCTACATTGTCAACGGCAACAAGTAAGAATGCAAGCACGACTGCAAACAGTGTTTTGATAAGAACGGCGATAAGATATCCCCACCACTTCATTTTGCTGCGTAAATGCTTCTGTGAAAAAAAAGAGAACACAACACGCAGCCGATGTAAACAAGACCCATAATATGAATAGTTCAGTTGTCATTTTTTTTTTTTTTTTTTTGAATAGCCACCGTCGCTTTGAGTAAAGTCAGACTGATTCATTCAGCCCCGAAGTAAAGCCTGTTTTGGCTTATTATAGCACATTTCGGAGGGAATTGCAAGATGATTTCTTTCTTATAGCATGAAAAGCAAGGGTGACACGGATATAATTCGCTGACTTACTGTTATGTGAAAAATAGCCAAATATTTCTTGCGAATCTGTGCAACGTTGTTAAAAACTGCCCCGATAGACAGTTGATTGAATGAGTGTTTTGTGATATAATATGAAAATGGTATGCGGGACTATCTGCTGACGAACGAATATAACGCCGCACAGACAGAAGTGGTGCGCAGTATATTCTTGGCGTACCCGATGCCGCCGGAAAAGCTGGAAGCATTGCTGTTTATGTGCCGAGCGGTGATCGAGCGCTATATGACAAATGCGATAGATACGCTTAATGACAAATACGGAAGTGTCGGTTGGTATCTGCGTGATGAACTGAATGTCGGCAAAACTGAGACAGAAGAGTTGAAACAAAAATACTTATGAGAGGCGAGAATATGCGGATCAAAAAGGATTATTTAAGTCAGCTATTGTTTAATATTGCAATAATGCTGTTTTTCGTAGTTTTATTTTTCATGGGGACTTTTCTTGACGAAGATATAGCAAGGACTTTGTTTGCACCGGACAACACAGTTGCGGCAATTATAACTTCAACCGGTGTTTATCCGTTTTTTGCTGTTCCGGTCCTGTTTTGTGGAGTTCTTTATGAGCGCTCTGTCCATTCCGGGATAACTAAGTCTGCGAAAGTGATACTATGTATCGTATTTACACTTATAGCGCTGTTTGTCGGATTTATCGGCGGCGGAGCTCTTGCGGACAGGAATTGTTTCGGATATATATTCCCATTTTTAAACAGGAATTTCCCGGTTATCGCAGTACTCAGCGTGATATTTGAGTACCCGCTTTTCTTAGTGGGATATAATTTCGCAAAGAAGACGGAAGACAAGCTGCTCGTGCAAAGAATAATCAGTCTTTTGGTTATCCTGGCGCTTGCGTTTGTTGCAATGCAGGGGCTTAAATATACATTCAACCGTCCGAGGTATCGTACAGCAGTGCTTGGATATGAAGGAATAGGTTTTGTTCCGTGGTACACGCCGTTTGAGGGCGCGGAGGGGTATTCAGAGCTGTACGGGATAAACGGTGATGAGTTTTTGTCATTCCCCAGCGGCCACAGTATTTTAAGTATGTCGGCAATGTATATTCTGCCGTCGCTTTCGTGGATATTCCCGAAGCTGAAAAACAAGCAGTTTCTTTTGGTCCTTACAGGCTTTATGTTCGGTCTTATCATAATGTTCACAAGAATGATACTCGGGGCGCATTATCTGAGTGATGTTTCGGCCGGCGCGATGATCGGTACCTTGCTCTCACTCGCATATACTATAATGCAGCTTCGCATATCATCAAGGAATAAACTTGTTGACAATAAACCCATACAATAAAATTTTTTCAGGAGGGCTCTATCATGAAAACAACAAATGAAAACAACGTCCTTACCGTTTATCTTGAAGGAAGGATAGACACAAACAATGCTCCGCAGGTCGAAAAAGAGATATTCGACGCGATCGGACAGGACAAGGAAAAGCAGGTGACCTTTGACGCGGAAAAGCTTGAATACATATCAAGCGCGGGGCTGCGCGTAATTATGAAAGTGGTGAAATCCACGGATAAACGGGTAACCGTGTTCAACGTGTCCCGCGATGTTTACGACATTTTCGATACTACCGGATTTACAGAACTGTTCGATGTGAAGAAGGCTCTGCGAAAGGTATCTGTCGCGGACCGCGAGGTAATCGGTCAGGGCGGTCATGGCAAAGTGTATCGGCTCGACGAGGAAACTATCATCAAGGTGTACCACGATAACAGCCCTCTTTCACTTATCGAAAAGGAGCGCGAATACGCGAAGAACGCATTCGTACACGGCGTTCCGTCCGCTATCGCTTACGACATAGTCGAAACAGAGGAGGGCTACGGGCTTGTGTTTGAAATGGCAGGCGCTGTTACCGTGAGCAGGTTCGTAACCGAGCATCCCGAAAAACTTCAGGAATACGCTGTAAAGTTCGGAACTCTGCTGAAAACTCTCAACTCCACGGAAGCTGATCCGAAGCTCTACGGTGACATCAGGCAGATATATCTCGAAAGAGCCGAAAAAGCGAGAAAATACTTTACCGACGAGGAAAACGAACAGCTCATAAAGATGATAAACTCAGTCCCCGACGGAAGCGGAATGGTACACGGAGACTATCACACCAACAATGTTATGGTGCAATCGGACGGTGAGCTGGTACTTATTGATATGGCGGATATAAGCCGCGGTAATTCACTTTTCGATATCGGCGGTACATTCCTTGTAATGTATATTGCGGGTATGAATGACCCGAATGTAACGAAGTGGGTGATAGGTCTTGATTATGAGCTCTCAAAGCAGATGTGGGGAATAACTCTGTCCACATACTACGGCACCACTGACAAGCAGAAGCTGGAGTTCCTCGGGCAGAGGTGCGGAGCGTTCGCGCTTATGCGTATGGCAACAACTCTCGGAATAGATTCAAATAATGTCTCGGGAAGATCGGAAGCAATGGTAGCTATGCTTCGTGAGAGGCTTTTTCCGAACACAGACAATTTCTGCAAGCTGTTTGCAATGCCGGTATGATACAGAAAACATATCAAGGGAAACGATGATTAAAGATTGTGCGTTGATCGCGTTTTAGATTTGGTTGGCAGATTGTACAAATTCTCCGCGGGCTTGCTGACGCAAGTCAAGGGGAATTTGTGTAAGATGACGGCTAAAGATGCAATGCAAGCAACGTGCAAGATTAAATCAGCGGTTCCCAAGAATTTACTGAACCAAAAATAAGTCCTGACGGACATTACACGCTCGTCAGGACTTGAAAATTATGCTTTGTGGCATTTATTCCGGGAATGTTCTATATGTACATAGTTTCGGCGTATATCGTATCGGCGATCCTCACTCTTGATTACGGGGCTGCGCTTATGATATACGGACGAAAAAACCGGGAGCAGAACAATAAAAGGTGTATAGTATGAATAAGATCGAAATTTCAAGAATGAGACCTGAACAATGGCGTGAGTGTGGTGTGTTTATCGCACGAGTGATGCAGGACTATGAATATTTGCCAATTACATAGCAGATAAAAAGCGGCGTTTCGTTTTCCTTAAACGCATAATGTGTATAGAAATAAGGCTTAACCGGGACAGAGTATATATTCTGACAGTAAAGAAAAACGCCACGATATGCGTTGCTGCCCTTGCGCTCGGAAACAGCGGCATACTTAAAGGTAAGAGGGCTACTACCTATCATCTTAACGGCGGGCACAGACAGAAACAGCTCGCCGAATATGATGTAATAGTTGTAAACGAGCCTGTCGTGAGAACAGAGAATATCATAACCTCCTACTGTCCGCAGACAGGACCGGCGGTCGCATTTATGCTGCTTGAAGAGCTTGTCGGGAAAGACAAAATGCAGGAAACAAAGATCGCTATGGGATTCTGACAGATGTCGGAAGATGATCCCATGATATGTAATCTAACAAAACTCATAATAGTTGAGGTAATAATAATGAATATCAGAATAAGAAAATGGAGAATTGAAGATAAGAAGGATCTGGCGAATAACCTGAACAATATTGAGATACTGAACAATCTGAGAGACGGGCTGCCTTTCCCCTATACAGAAAAGGATGCTGAGGAGTACATCCGTGCAATGCTGTCTTCTGACGAAGATAAGACCTTTGCTTTTGCAATCATTGCCGACGAAAGTGTCATCGGAAGCATAGGAGTGTTACGCTGCGATAATATCCACTATCGGTCTGCCGAACTTGGTTATTACATCGGCGAACCATACTGGGGAAACGGCTATATGACAGAAGCCGTCAAGCAGATATGCCGTTATGTTTTTGAAAACACCGACATTATCCGTATCTTTGCAGAACCCTTTGAAAGCAATGCAGCCTCCTGTCGCGTCCTGGAAAAGGCCGGTTTTATCTGCGAAGGCATACTCAGATGCAATGCTTTCAAGAATGGTAAGATCATGAACATGAAGATGTATGCTCTGATAAAAGAGTAAGTAATTATATGGACAATATGGCTTGATATTGATGAATTGAATGATTGATAGAGTAGAAAATCCTTATTTTCCTATTCAGCCAATAAGGCAACTCAATAATTGTACGGTTCGACATACCCGTTTATGGCGGAACAGGCGCTGCACTGTTCACCGTGCAGAGTGTGTACAAAATACGTTACTTATCAAAGGACCGAGCCAACACGTTCTCATAAGCGTAATTTTTCCAACACACCTCTGAGGGGTTATCGACAGATCTGATAATCACCGTGCAAAACAAAAAAATTTACTAAAAGCACTTGACAAGTGACCGCTCGTTCGCTATAATATAGATAAAGCGAACGGACGGTCACATTTATGTTGTGGGAGGAAATTATGGCTAAAGATACAAGAGAAAGAATACTTATGGCTGCGCTTGAGCAGTTCTCACAGAATGGCTATGCTGGCACGAATATCCGGGAACTTACCGCATCTCTCGGGCTTGCCAAGTCGTCGATGTACAAGCATTTTGAGAGCAAGGAGGACATCTGGAACTCCCTGCTCGATGAAATGATCGCATATTACAGCGAGCGGTTCGGCTCACCGGAGAAGCTGCCGCCTGTGCCGGATTCACTTGACGGGCTTGTCACGATGACAATGCGCATGGTGGATTTCACGGTTCATGACGAAAAGGTAGAGATGACGCGAAAGCTGCTTTCGATAGAACAGTATCGTGATGAACGCGCGCGGGAGCTTGCAACAAAGCATTTTCTGACCGGAACAAAAGAAATGTTCACCCACATCTTTGAGGGTATGATGAACAAGGGACTGCTGAAAAAAGACGATCCGGAAATGCTGGCGTTTGCATATACAGCACCGATCTCCGCGCTCATTCATCTGTGCAGCCGCGAACCGGAGAAAACAGATGACGCAATAGCACAGATAGAAGCGTTCAGTCGGCATTTTATCCGGGTTTACGGACAGTAAAATAAAACATGACTGCCCGAGCATGACTTGTTGCCTGCAATGAGAAAGGGATGACAACGAATGGTTTTGGAAACAAAAAGACTGTTGCTTCGAGAAATGGATCCGGATGATTTTCAGGCACTGTTTCTGGTGCTCGGCGACCCTGAAACCATGCGGCATTATCCTTACACCTTCGATGGGCAGCGTGTCAGGGATTGGATCGAGCGGAACATGGACCGCTATCAGAAGGACGGCTTCGGGCTGTGGGCTGTCTGCATGAAGGATACCGGTGAGCTTATCGGCGACTGCGGGCTGACACTGCAGAATATCAATGGAAAAACACTGCCGGAGATCGGCTACCATATCCGCCGTGACTGCCAGCGGAAAGGCTATGCCGGAGAGGTCGCAAAAGCAGTCCGTGATTGGGCGTTGCGAAATACGTATTATCCAACCCTGTATTCCTGCTGCAAATATACCAATGTACCTTCCATAAAAACAGCAAAATCCATCGGGATGCAATTTGTATGCGAATATCCGGATGAAACACACGGTACGACCCATGTGTCGGCAATCTCAAAGGAAGAATGGCTGAATGAAATTACTGAGAATCACCGGACAGGAAACGGAGAATCAAAAAATGAATGGAAAAGCACTCGTCGTCATTGACATTCAAAACGACATTACTAAGCATTACAGGGACATCATTGAAAACATCAATTCCGCTATCGAGTGGGCAATGAAGCAGGGAATGACAATTATCTATATCCAACCCAACAATTTGTCCGCCGGTACGCGCACCT
>JAFZOA010000095.1 GCA_017550775.1 Ruminiclostridium sp.
CACTATCGACGACGGGAGCATCGTGGTCGACGGGAACGATATTGCGAAGTATTCAAGAAAAGAGCTTATAACATACCGACGCTATGAGATAGGGTTCATATTCCAGTTCTACAACCTGATACAGAACCTTACCGCCAAGGAGAACGTTGAGCTCGCGGCGCAGACCTGCAAGGATTTCGTGCCGGCGGACATCATGCTCGAACAGGTGGGGCTCGGCGAGAGACTTGACAACTTCCCGGCGCAGCTGTCGGGCGGTGAGCAGCAGAGAGTCGCGATTGCGCGCGCACTCGCGAAGAAGCCGAAGCTGCTGCTGTGCGACGAGCCGACCGGCGCGCTCGACTACAACACCGGTAAGATGATACTGAAGCTGCTTCAGGACACCTGCCGCAACAGGGGTATGACGGTGGTGCTGGTAACGCACAACTCGGCGATAGCGCCTATGGCGGACAGGGTGATATACCTTAAGAACAGCAAAGTTCTGGACGAGGTGACCAACGCTTCGCCCACGCCCGTAGAGAACATAGAATGGTGAGAATACCGTTCCGGTAAGCGGGCATACAGTGTTTTTCGCCGTTATACAACGGCAGATAAAACGGAAGAAGGGATAAACGACCATATGAGCTTTCTTATTTCAAAGCAGGCCGTCTTTAATCAGAGCGGCGGTACAGATATGTATGAGATGCTGTACTCCTTTGTAAGCAAGAGAAATCCTACTGGCGACGAATCACTTGTAAACAACTCGGAGATAGAAGAGGCAAAGGACTACATAAAGCGCAACATGGATACGATCTTCGACAAGAAGACGGCGTATATCCGGTTTTCACAGCTTCTCCTTGACAACAACTTCCATGAGCTGTTCCTGAAGGAGATGCTCGTTATAGAGATACCCACCGAGCTTCTTGCCGACCCGGTCTCTCTCCAGCAGTGCATGAGGCTCAAACGTCTCGGTTACACTATCGCGCTCTCCGGCTTCCTTTACAACGAGGATAACGAGGAGCTGTTCAACTTCGCGGATATACTGCGGTTCGACATAAACTCCGACAACGACGAGATAACCTATACGGTCAAGAAGTGTCATGAGCGCGGAAAGCGTGCGCTCGCGGACAATGTTGAGGAGCAGGAGCATTTTGAGTTTGCGCGCGAGCTCGACATCGACTATGTAAGAGGCGGATTTTTCTCAAAGCCCGTGCTTGAGACCAAGCGCTCCGGCGGTCCCATGATAAAGACGTTCCTGCAGATACTTGCGCTTCTGTACAGCCCCGACCCGAATATCGAGTATATATCGGCGGTCATTTCCACCGACCCGGTGCTTACGATAAAGCTGCTGAAAGTCATAAACCAGCTCTGTGCAGACAAGGGAAACACGGTCTCCACCGTGCGTCAGGCGCTCGTAATGCTCGGTATAGACAGGCTTAAGGAATGGATATACCTTGTCGGGCTCCAGAGGCTCAACCGTAACTCGCCGGCGGAGATACTGCGTCTCGCGCTGTTCAGGGCGAGGTTCTGTGAGCGCATATCCCGCAATTCCGGCGGAAGCGTCGGCTCACGCAGCAACGAGGTGTACCTCATGGGTCTTATCTCGATAGTTACCGGAAGCAAGGACGAGGAAGCGCTGTCCAAGGCGCTCGCCGACCTTCCCGTATCCTACGAGATCAAGGACGGTATCACCGGCGGTGGCGTGTTCGGCGATATCTTCAACCTTTCTCGCTGCTATGAGATCGGAGACTGGGACGGCGTTTCGATCCTCGCGGGATCCTGCAACATAGACTATGATGTGCTCGCCAACGAGTACATAGAAGCACAGAAGTTTGTCAAGAAATACGGTAATTTCGGCTGATATCCGAAGCCGGAGCAAAAAAATTGCGGGAAAATTCTTTTTTCCTCTTGACAAGAGACGGATTTTTGATTATAATAATATAGTTGTTATCTTAGGGAAGTTCTGTCCCCGGATAACTGTGACAGACCAATCAGTGAGATCGAAACGGAGGTAATTGAGATGAAAAGAACATACCAGCCCAAGAAGCGCCAGAGAAAGATGGAACACGGCTTCAGAAAGAGAATGAGCACTTCCAACGGACGTAAGGTCCTCGCAAGAAGACGCGCAAAGGGCAGAAAAAAGCTCACATACTAAGCTTATGGGCGATTTTTCAAAACGGTTTTACGCAATCAAAAAAGACCGCGAATTCCGGTTCCTGTATAAAAAGGGACAGAGCATGGGAAGCTATGGCTTTATATGCTACTTCCGCGCCTCTAACCGCCGCAGAAACAGATGCGGCATAGTTACGGGCAAGAAGGTCGGGAACGCGGTCGCAAGAAACCGTTCGAGAAGAGTTATCCGTGAAGCATTCAGGATCTTCGACAATGAACTGTCGGCGGTCACCGACAAACGCTTTGATTTCGTGTTTGTCGCGAGAGAAAAGACCCCGACGCTAAAATCAACTCAGATACTCGGGACTATGCGAGTGAAGCTGAAACCGCTGCTCATCGGAAAGAACGGCGGTAGTGACGGAGCGGGCAGACCGGACTCAAAGCCTTCCGGCGAATGAACCGGGATAGCTGCCCCTATAATAATGTACTGATGAAATACCTGTTGATCGGATTGATAAAGCTTTACAGAATCACATTGTCCAGACTAAAGCCGCCTTGCTGCCGGTTTTATCCGACTTGCTCCGTTTATGGGATCAATGCGATAAGACGCTTCGGTTCGTTCAAGGGCGGCTATTTGACTGTAAAGCGCATTGCGAGGTGCAACCCGTTCAGCAGGGGAGGGTATGACCCCGTCCCGGAAGAGTTCAGCTTTTTTCGCCAGACAGATAAAAATAACAGTGTTTGAATAATAAAGGGTGATAAATTATTAATTTCCTGTACACTTTGATCGGAACGCCGCTCGGCTACATCATGTGGGTGTGCTATGCGCTGGTGCAGAATGTTGGCTGGGCTATCATTCTGTTTACCTTCATCACGCGCGCGGCTATGTTCCCCATTAACCTTAAACAGCAGAAGAATACCGCGATCTCTCAGCTCTATATGCCGAGAGTGCGCGAGATACAGACCAAGTACAAAAACAACCAGCAGAAACAGCAGGAGGAGCTGATGAAGCTCCAGAAGGAGGGATATAATCCCACCGGAGGCTGTCTGCCGATGCTGCTCACCTTCCTTATCCTGTTCGGCGTCATCGACGTTGTTTATAAGCCGATGACTCACATGGAGCATTTCAGCGGTGAGACTATCAACGCTATCGTCGCTTCGGCAAGAGAGGTCGATATCGCACAGACGCTTCTCGCAAGCCCCGACGATTATAGCGCCGTCCTTGATTACATCAAAGACAACAACACCATAACCTATACCGAGAACGAAGTTACCGGCGATGACGGCAAGAAGTCAAAGGAAAACAACAGGATCAAAGTTCAGGAAGGCTTCAATCTTGACAACGCCAAGAAGGATATAAACGTTACTCAGGCGGATCTGGACAAACTTTCCGGTCTGCTCAAGGCGAATAACTTCAACGATATGCTGAACACCCTGTTCTCCAACAACTCGCGGCTTTCCGACCCGATGAGAACGGCGCTCCAGCAAATCTATGTGAACTACGGCGACAATACGCTGTACAGAGAGCTTCGTGCGCTCAACTGCTACGAGAGAGACGACGCGAACAAGCAGCTTATCGTCAGCAATTCCGGCATCGACAGCGATATTTCCGCAAGACTCGACAAGCTCAGCGGGAACATCTACTTCTGCGGCATCAACCTCGGTGAGCAGCCGCGCATGGAGTTCAACGAGCTCATCTTTATCCCGATAATCGCGTTCGTGTTCTCGTTCGCTCAGATGTTCATTCAGCAGTACCTCATGGAGAAGCAGAACCCCGAGCTCGCAAAGCAGCAGGGATCAATGAAGCTGATGCTTTTCATGATGCCGTTCGTTTCGCTGTTCATCGTATTCAGCGTTCCGGCGGGCGCAGGCTTCTACTGGTCAATCTCTTACCTGTTCGGTATCATTCAGAGCCTTATCATGTTCAAATTCTGGCCGTCCGACAAGATCAGAGAGGAAGCTAAAGCCAAAATGGAAGCTCAGTCTGCCGAGAGGGAACAGCGCGCGACTGTCATAACTGTAGACGCGGAAGGCAATGAGGTCGAAAAGACCGAGCGTATATCAAAGCTAACACAGAAGGAAATAAAAGAACTGAATAAAAAGAAGCTTGAAGCCGCGAGAAGAGCGGACGCGGAGAAGTACGGGGAGGAATATGTAGAGCTTCCCGATGATGATGATATCTGATAGAAGAAAGGACACTTGTCAAAATGGAAAAGATCTATACAGCAAAGACCGAAGAGCTGGCAAAAGAACAGGCTATTAACGAATTCCGCGAACTTGGGATCGGAGAGGACGATATCACATTTGAGATAGTTGAGCAGCCGAGAAAAGGTATCTTCGGCATGAAAGGCGATTTCCGTATAAAGGCATTTGCTGCGGAAGTTATCGCTACTGCGGACAGTATTGCCGAGGAGGAGTCCGGAGCTGAGACTGCCGCGGCAGAAGAGACTGCACCGTCGGACGATATGCCCGAGCAGCAGATTTCCGCTCCCGAGGGTGATGTGGACGTGATGCAGACCGAAAAGGTGAAGAACGCCCAGAATTATCTGAACAAGGTGCTTGCCGCTCTCGGACTTAAGAACTACACGATCAATACCGAGAAGAACGGTGACACCGTTGTGCTGGACATCGTCGGCGATAAGCTCGGAGTTGTTATAGGCAGACGCGGAGAGACTCTCGATGCTCTCCAGTACCTCACGATACTCGCGAGCAACAAGGCGGAGAATTCCTACTGCCGGATCTCTGTGGACTGCAACGGCTACAGGGCAAAGCGCAAGGAGACCCTTGAGGCTCTCGCTGTCAAGACCGCACACAGAGTGCTCAAGCAGGGAAGACGTATCACCCTTGAACCTATGAACCCCTACGAGAGACGCATTATCCACAGCAAGGTGGCCGAGATCGAGGGAGTGTTCAGCAACTCCGTCGGTGAGGAGCCTTTCAGAAAGGTTGTCATCTCCTCCAACACCAAGCCCACATACAGCGGTCGCGGTGACAGAGGCGGTAAGCGCGGTGAAAGACGTTCCTACTCCACCGGTAAGAGCTATCGCCAGTCCTCCGGCTTCTCCACCTCATTCGAGCGAGAGTACAAGCGCACTCAGTCGGAGCCGGTGAACTATTCGCAGGAGACCGTGGATATCGAGAAGAATACTTCTCTTTACGGCAAAATAGAACTGTGATATGTCGGGGCAGGCAATATGTGCCTGTCCCGTTTTACTGGACTGTCGCCAAGTGGTAAGGCAAGGGACTTTGACTCCCTCACCCGTGGGTTCAAATCCCGCCAGCCCAACCAGAAACGCCGCTGACGCGGCTCAGAGAATAGTGAAGAGTGAATAATGAATAGTTAATAGTAAACTAACAGGGGAAGAACCTGCGGCGTTTCTGTACTATTCATTATTCACTTTTCACTATTCACTAAACGGCAGGACGCAGAAATCGTCCCTTTCAAAATATACTTGTTGTAACGCAATCACACGGCATTCGCCGTTTATCCGCTCGTTTCTTTTCAGCAATGGGCGGATTTACTGCCTCGCTGTCCGGAGCTCGGATATAATTTTTTTTACACAATCACACAGCATTCGCCGTTTAATCGTTCGTTGCTTTTCAGCAGCGGGCGGTTTTCTTTCTATGCCTTGAAAATCAGGATAGTTCCATTTCGTCCGATTGTGCTATAGCCTTATTCGTTCAGCACAGATTCTGTGCTGAAGCCCAAAATTTGCAAGATTTGATTGTAAATTATTCATAATTCGGAGAGTTTTTATAGTTGCTAACTAAATGATTTTAGTTATATGTCACATAAATAATAGCACGTATTGACAGTACGTACACGCATCTGCTATAATACAGGCATAGAAGGAAAGCAG
>JAFZOA010000096.1 GCA_017550775.1 Ruminiclostridium sp.
GGAGCCTGTGAAAAATGGGCGAACGCGGTGAACACCTTCGCGAAAAAGCTTTCCGGGGTGAATGTTTACAGCCTTACCGTTCCGATAGCGAGCGAGTTCTACACTCCGCAGAAATTCTGGGACAGCGGGTTTACCGTGAGCCAGCTCAACAAGATAAACAACATCAAGGAGAACCTGAAAGGCGCTGTCAGTGTTGACGCTTACAGCGTGCTCAAGGAGCATACCGACGAGAACATTTACTCGCGCACCGATCATCACTGGACGCCGCTCGGCGCTTATTATGCAGCGAAAACATTCGCAGAGACCGCGGGAGTTGACTTCCCCGAGCTGAAGAAATACGAAAAAGTTTCTCGAAGCGGCTATGTCGGCTCGATGTACACCTATTCGAAGGACTATCATCTCTACAACGACGCGGAGACGTTCACAATGTATATTTCGCCGAACGCGGACAAACTAAAGACGACCTATTACAACACCTACTTCGGCGGCGGCTATGACGGAGACCTTTTCGTAACGCGCAACGCGAGTGCGTTTTACTGCTCGTTCCTCGGTTCGGACGACCGCATAACAAAGATAGAAACGGACGTAAAGAACGGCAGGACGCTCGTTGTGTTCAAGCAGAGCTACGGAAATGCGCTTATCCCGTTCCTTACATCGGGGTTTGAGAAGATATATGTCTGCGATATGCGGTATTTCGAGCTGAACGGCATTCAGTTCTGTAAAGATGTCGGAGCGACGGACGTTCTGTGCACCGACTGTGTTATGATCGCGGCAGGCAACGGCGGCAAATACCTCGAATACCTGCTGAACAGGTAAGATAATATTCGCGGAGATGAAAGTTTTATTCCGATTTGAAAATTTATACCACAATATTCCCGAAAAATGGAGAACAAAATGAACGACATTTTCACCTATCCGTTTGACGCAGCGGAAATAATGAAGCGTCAGAAAAGATTTAAAAGAGAACTCCTCGAAGACGGCACCGACCGCATAAAAAAGCGCATCGCGATCCTCGGTGGCTCTACCGTTGACGCAGTTCGTGATGTGCTTGAGCTGTTCCTCCTGAACTACGGCATCGAACCCGCGTTCTGGACAAGCGAATACGCCCAGTTCCGCAATGAGGCGCTTTTCCCGTCGGACGAGCTTACCGCGTTCAAGCCCGATATCATCTATATCCACACGACTTACCGGAACATCATAAACTTCCCCGCGCCCTGTGACAGCAAAGACGCAGCCGAAGAAAAGCTTCAGAGCGAATTCCGCTCTTACACGGAGATCTGGGACAGTCTCAGCGATAAATTCGGCTGCCCGGTAATTCAGAACAACTTCGAGCTCCCGCCGTTCAGACTGCTCGGAAACAGCGACGCCACCGACACCCGCGGACGCGTGAATTTCATAAACCGCCTCAACGCGCTTATGTGCGAAGAAGCCGCAAAACGCACCGGACTTTATATCTGTGACCTGAACTACATCGCGTCCTGCTACGGTCTTGACGCATGGCACGACGGCACACAGTGGTATATGTACAAATACGCGTTCCCGATACATGGCGATCATCAAAGAACTCGGAGCCAACACCCTGCGCCTGGCCCATTACCAGCACGCCCAGGAATTCTATGACCTGTGCGAC
>JAFZOA010000097.1 GCA_017550775.1 Ruminiclostridium sp.
ATACTGAGCACTCTCGGGAGCAAGGAGATACCGCTGCTTACGGCGGTGAACGACCGGAAAAGGCGCGTGTGGATAAGGGCGCTTCCCGCCCCGGGACTTGCCGGACAGTGCGAAGGCTGCGGCTTCGACCCCTCTCACATCATCACGGGCAAGCCGCCGTTTTCGGAGGAAGAGAACATCGGACACATAAAGCAAAGCTGCGCGGAGATACTTGTCACCAAGGAGTGCGGGACGGCGGGGGGCTACCCGGAAAAGATCGCCGCGGCGGCAAAATGCGGCATAGAGACGATCACCGTTACCCGCCCGAGGGAAAGCGGTCATACGTTTGCCGAGCTTACTGAGATAATAAGGAAAAGCCTATGAAAGTATTCATTGTCGGTATCGGAATGGACGGCGAAAAAACGCTTACCCGTGAAGCGGCGGAAGCGATAGAGGGCGCAGATGTGCTTATCGGCGCAAAGCGTATGACAGAGCCATTTGAGGCGCTCGGAAAGCCGTTTTTCGAGTGCTGGAAAGCGGAGGATATCCGCGCGTATCTCGACGGCTGCGGCAAGGACACGGCGGCGGTGCTGATGTCCGGGGACTGTGGGTTTTTCAGCGGTGCGGAGAAGCTTTCCGCCCTGCTCAAAGGTCACGATACCCGTACAGTCCCGGGTATCTCCACCCCGGTGTATATGTGCGCAAGGCTGGGGCTGTCGTGGAGCGGTATGCGGTTCGTGAGCCTGCACGGGACGGACGCGAGCATTGCCCTGAACGTTCGCCGGAACGGGAAGTGCTTTTTCCTGCTCGGCGGGAACGTCACCCCCGCGGACATCTGCAAACGACTGTGCGAATACAGTCTGGGAAGCGTTACCGTACATATCGGCGCGCGGCTCGCGTACCCGGACGAGCGGATAATAAGCGGTACGGCGAGCGAGCTTACGGAGGTGAGCTGCGACGACTTATGCGCGGTGATAACCGAAAACCCGGAGCCCGAAACCCGTGCGCGCTGCGGTATTCCCGACGGCGAGTTTGAGCGCGGGAGGGTACCGATGACGAAATCGGAGATACGCGCGGTACTTGCGTCGAAGCTGAATGTATGCTATAATGATACGGTGTGGGATATCGGCTGCGGCACCGGCTCGGTGAGCGTGGAATGTGCTCTCGCGGCGCACTGCGGGACTGTTTTTTCCGTTGACAAGAACGATGAAGCGGCAAAACTGACGGAGCAAAACGCCCGGAAATTCGGCTGCGACAATATCCGGGTGATACAAGGGGCTGCTCCCGGTGCTCTTTCTACCCTTCCCCGCCCCGACCGCGTGTTCATCGGCGGCGCGGGCGGTAGCATATCCGACATACTCGGCGCGGCGCTTGAGGGGGGAAATTCCCCGAAGGTCGTCATTACCGCCGTGTCGCTCGAAACTCTGAACGAAGCGGTCACCGCGCTGAGAGCACACGGTCTCACCCCGGAGGTGACCCAGATCTCGGCGGTACGCTCGCGGGTGCTCGGGAGCCACACCATGCCCGACCCCCAGAGCCCGGTATTCGTCATCGAAGGCGGTGAAGCATGAAGCGGATAATCATTGCCGGAACGCACAGCGGCTGCGGCAAGACCACCGTTACCTGCGCCGTTCTCGCGGCTCTGAAGGCGCGGGGGCTTAGTGTATCGGCGTTCAAGTGCGGCCCCGACTACATCGACCCCATGTTCCACCGCGAGGTGATTGGCGTGCCGTCCCGGAACCTTGACAGCTTTTTCTGCGGAGACGACACGCTCAGATACCTGCTTGCGGAAAACGGCGCGGACTGCGGCATCGCGGTGATCGAGGGGGTAATGGGCTTCTACGACGGCGCGGACGGGCGTGGCTCCGCGTACTCCGTCTCACAGATAACCGACACCCCCGCCGTTATCGTAATAGACTGTCGCGGAATGAGCGAGTCGATAGGCGCGGTGATGCGCGGATTTCTCGAACACAATCATCCGAGCGGCATTGCGGGCTTCATCTTCAACCGGCTCCCGGAGCGGCTCGTAC
>JAFZOA010000098.1 GCA_017550775.1 Ruminiclostridium sp.
AACGGGTTTGACGGAGGAAGTGTAAATGCACGACAGGATCAAAGAATATATCTATGCCAATAAGAATGAACTGCTCACGATGCTCGGCGAGCTTGTTGCGGTGAAGTCCGTGAAAGGTGAGCCGCAGCCCGGTGCGCCCTTCGGAGCCGGTCCCCGCGCTGCACTCGATAAGGCGGCTGAGATGTGCCGGCTTGCCGGGTTCGATACTCGAATATGCGCGGACGTGGTCGGGAATGCAGACTTTACGATAGGCAACGAGCCGCCCGTACTCGGCATACTCTGTCACCTCGACGTTGTTTCCGCCGAGGGGCAGGAAGGCTGGCGCACCGACCCGTTTGTAATGACGGAAAAGGACGGGGTGCTTTACGGGCGCGGTGTGATCGACGATAAGGGACCGTTCTGCGCGGCGCTTATCGCGATGAAGTGCATAAAAGACCTCGGTGTGCCGCTCGGAAAGGGCGTTCGCCTCATCTTCGGAACAGACGAAGAAAACGGCTCGGAAGACCTCGATATCTACCTTGAGCAGGAAGAGCTCCCGCCGCAGGTCATTACTCCCGACGCTTCGTTCCCGGTCATCAACATTGAGAAGGGAAGACTGCTCGCGCATTTCGGAGGAAGCTATCCAACAGAGGGTGCAAATGTGATACGCTTTCACGGCGGCAACATCCCGAACGCGGTGGCGGACAGGGCGGAGTGTACTGTTGTCGGTATTGATATTGCCGACATCGGCGCGGCGATAGCTTCCGACACTTCCGGTGCTGTATTCGAGACATACGAAACAGAACAAGGTATCACTATAAAATGTACAGGGCGCTCGGCTCACGCGGCTACTCCGGAAAGCGGTATTAACGCAGTCACGGCGCTTATCGGGCTCCTCTGCGGACTTCCGCTCACGCAGTGCGCTCAGACGGAAATACTCCGGAAGCTCAACGAGACATTCCCGTTCGGCGAGACGGACGGCGCACACGCTAAGCTCAAAGAGTCGGACATGAAGTCCGGAGCGCTGACGCTCGTATTCAGCAAGCTTGATATGGAGAATGGTGAGTGCGCGGGGTGCATTGATATCCGTTTCCCGACCTGTCTTAAGCTGTCGGAGGTGACAGCCGGTCTGCGCGGAACGCTTAATAGTGTTGGTCTTGCCGATCCGGACATTGACGGCTCGGAGCCCCATGTTGTTGACGAGGACAGCGAGCTTGTACGGAAGCTTCTGGCGGTGTACGAGCGGTGCGAAGGGGAAAAGGGACACTGTATAGCGATAGGCGGCGGAACTTATGTCCACAACATACCGGGCGGTGTCGCGTTCGGAGTTGAGCGCGGCGATACCGATTACAGAATGCACGGCGCGAACGAGTTTATAACCGTGGACGAGCTGCTTAAAGATGCGGTTCTTTATGCGGAAGCCATAATTGAGATCCGTGGGTGAAAAATGGAAAAAAAGACCGGAACCAAAGACATATTACTTAGGCTGGTGAAGTATTTCGGCGGTCTGTTTATCATGACGGCAGGGATAGCATTCTCGGTGCTGTCCGATCTCGGAGTTTCGCCGCTAAGCACACTTCCATACACAGTGGAGCTCTGCGGCGGTATCGAAATGGGGCTTGGGACGAGTATCATGCACGCGTTCTTTGTTCTGGCGCAGATAATAATGCTCCGGAAGAAGTTCCGCCCGATAATGCTGCTGCAAATACCGGTCGGGATAATCTTCGGCTGGTTCACCACGCTTTGCAACTCTCTTGTAGGCATGATACCCAGGTCGGATTTCTTTCCTCTCCAGATCGTTTTCCAGCTTGTAAGCATACTTCTTGTAGCTGTCGGGATATGCTTTTATCTGCCGGCGAACATCATGCCGCTTGCGGGTGAAGGGATAGTCAACACGATATCCGAGGTGTCGGGCTGGAAGTTCTACAAGGTGAAGATAGGATTCGACAGCGCTATGGTCATTTTATCGGGAGTGCTTTGTTTCGTGCTTATTGGCAGGCTCGGCAGCGTGGGTATAGGGACTGTATTATCCGCGCTTCTTACCGGGACCGTGATAGCGTGGATAAACAAGCTGTTTTCCGGAAAGAAGAAAAAAACGGTTAAGAAAGAAAGCTGAAATGGTAATCATTATCTGTCCGCGGGACAGATCGTATATAGTGACAGATCAATCATCATACCGGGAGGATAACTGCTATGAAGAAAACACTTGATTGGAACAAGTACATTGAAGCCGCTGTGCAGACTGTGTCCGAGGGAGTAGTGCTCCTGAAAAACGAAAACGGCGTGCTCCCGCTCGACAAGAGCAGCAGTACAGCCGTTTTCGGACGGATACAGCACCACTACTACAAGAGCGGTACCGGCTCCGGCGGTATGGTCAATGTATCCAGGGTAGTCGGTATAACCGACGGACTTGTGGAGGCGGGCGCGGTCATCAATGAG
>JAFZOA010000099.1 GCA_017550775.1 Ruminiclostridium sp.
ATAATGTTCATAATCGGCACAGTTGCCGCTGTCGGCGTGGGAGTGGTGCTTCTCGCGTTCAATGGGCTGCTCGGTACAGACGAGCTTGCTCAGAAGGAGCTTATAAGCGTGATCTCGGTCACTGCGGGAGCGTTCTTCTTCGGCTTCATCGGCTTCCTTGACGACTTCATCAAGGTGAAGAAGAAGCAGAACGAGGGTCTTCCCCCAATGCAGAAGATCATACTCCAGGTGCTCGTTATAGCGGCGTTCTTCACAGCAAGAGTGCTGTCCGGCGACACCAACACGATAATAAAGTTCCCGTTTATCGGCGACCTTGACCTGTGGTACTTCTACTACATCATCATGGGGCTCGGCATACTTTACATCGTGAACGCGGTGAACCTCACCGACGGCATAGACGGGCTTTGCTCGTCCGTGACCTTCGTGTACTGCATAGCCTTTGCGATCATCGCGGCAATGCTGGGACACACCGGAATGGTGGTCATTACGGCGGCGACTGCGGGCGGAGTTCTCGGGTTCCTGATCTGGAACTGGCACCCGGCGAAGGTGTTCATGGGGGACACCGGCTCGCTGTTCCTCGGCGGTATAGTATCGCTGCTCGGCGTGGCGATGCACGTTGAGGTGCTTATGGTGATAGCGGCGGCGGTGTTTATCTGGGAAGCGCTCACGGTGCTGATACAGACGACCTACTTCAAGCTCACCCACGGAAAGCGCATTTTCAAGATGACGCCCATACATCACAGCTTCGAGATGAGAGGCTGGAAGGAAGTTAAGATAGTTATTGTTTTCTCCGCGATAGGAGCGGCGGCCGGCACAGCCGCGGTGCTGCTCGTAAGCGGTCTGTAAAGGAGAAGTTTCATTGATGGGATCAACTCAGGGTGTAAATAAACGCACGGGCAGCATTCAGCGTGAAGCTCTGAACAGCGCAAGTCCCATGCGCATATACAACGGAAACGCGGAAACGCTTCCCGCGCCTGTACGCGCGCCCTCTAAATCCGGACCTAAGAAAAAAGAGCTCCCGAAAGCGGCTGCGGTACCCTCCAACAAGAAGAGGGTACTCGACTTCTCGATACCGCAGAAGTTCGACTTCTCATTCTTCCTCATCGTACTGATACTGCTCACATTCGGGCTTGTCATGCTGTTCTCGGCGACCTACGCTTCGGCGAAGGTGACCTACGGCGACAGCTACTACTTCATCAAGCGCCAGCTCATGTTCGCGATCGGAGGCTTCGTGGCTATGATAATCATTTCGTTCATCGACTATCATATCCTGTTCACGAAGTTCGTTCTGAAAGCGGCTATGGTGATCGCGGCGGGTCTTATGATACTCGTCCGCGTCGTCGGAAACACGGTAAACGGCGCGGAACGCTGGATATCACTCGGACCTGTCACGATACAGCCGTCCGAGATCCTGAAATTCGTTACTATCATGGTCATAGCCGAGTATATGCAGCGCAACTATGACAAGATGAACAGCCTTACGAAAGGCTTTATCCCGATACTGCTTCGTATCGGAGCCGCGTGTCTGCTCGTTGTAATGCAGCCGCACCTTTCCGCGACGCTCATCATCCTTGTTATCTCGATCTGTATGCTGTTCATCGGCGGCGCAAAGCTTACTCATGTAGCGGGTCTTGTAGGTCTTATCGCGTTCGGCGCGGTAATGGTATTCACCGTTTTCCCGATGCTCGGCTTCGACTACGTTTCGGCGCGTCTGCTGAGCTTAAAGAACCCCGAGGCGGATATCCAGGGCGCGACCTACCAGACATATCAGTCGCTTATCGCACTCGGTTCCGGGGGCTGGTTCGGACAGGGACTCGGCAACTCTCACCAGAAGTACAGCTACCTGCCCTTCGCGGAGAACGACGTCATCTTCTCGGTAATAGTTGAGGAGCTCGGATTTGTCGGCGCTGTGGTGGTTATCCTGCTCTTCCTCATTCTGATAGTACGCGGCTTCTACATTGCCGCTTCCGCCCCCGACAAGGAAGGTATGCTGCTTTGCGCGGGTATCGTTATCCAGATCGGGTTCCAGGCGTTCCTCAACATCGCGGTGGCTTCCAACGCGTTCTTCAACACCGGCGTGTCGCTGCCGTTCTTAAGCTACGGAGGTACGGCGCTGCTGATGCAGATGGGCGAAATGGGAGTTGTACTGAATATTTCACGAAAGGCTTCGATCTAAATGAGAATTATCCTTGCCGCAGGAGGAACTGCGGGTCACATAAACCCCGCGCTTGCTATCGCGGATAAGATAAAACAGCTCTTTCCCGACGCGGTGATAAAGTTCGTCGGCGCGCAGGGCGGCATGGAGGAACGTCTCGTCAGAAAAGCGGGCTATGACTTCACAGCCTTCAAAATGGCGGGCTTGCAGCGAAAGCTCACCCCGCAGAACATCAAGCGCAATATCCAGGCTGTGCATTACTACATCACGGCGCGCGGATATGCACACAAGCTGCTGAAGGAGTTTGCACCCGATGTCGCGGTCGGCACCGGCGGGTATGTCTGCGCTCCGGTACTCACCGCAGCGGCGAAAATGGGCATAAAGACCGCCGTTCACGAAAGTAACTCGCTCCCCGGCATCACCACGATGATGCTCTCGAAGCACGTTGACAAGGTGCTCGCGGCGAACGAGGATGTACTCACACACCTTTCGCACACGGAAAACTGCGTAGTGACCGGAAACCCGCTGCGAAGCAATATCCCGATAGAGGAGCGCTCCGAGGCGAGAAAGCGGCTCGGGCTTCCCGACGGTATGACGATAGTGTCCTTCGGCGGAAGTCTCGGCGCAAACAAGATAAGCGAATCGGTGGTCGGTCTCGTGAAATGGGAGCAGGAGACCGGCGGCATAAACCACATACACTCCTTCGGCGGGAACGGAAAGGATATGTTCGACGGACTGCTGAAGGACAACGGCATTGAACCGAACGAACGGTTCATTGCCCGCGAATACATCGACAATATGTACACCTGCCTTAGTGCGGCGGATCTGGTGATCTCCCGCGCCGGCGCAATGACGCTCACCGAGCTGAAAGCCACCGGGCGGCCCGCGATACTTATACCGTTCCCGCAGGCGGCGGAGAACCACCAGTACTACAACGCTCTCACCATGAGCAAGAACGGAGCCGCGATACTTATAGAGGACAAGGATCTCTCGGCGGAAAGGCTAACCGAAGAGGTAAAGGCGCTGTACTACGACAGAGAGCGGCTTGCCGGAATGGGTGAGAATGCCGCAAAGCTCAACATCCCCAACTCCACCGACCTTGTGGTAGGGAACATTCTTGATCTTGTAAAAACATAAGACCGCGCCTGTCCCCCGCTTCCGGCGGGGGATAAACACGGCAGACTACTATTCACACTATCCCTTTTTTCTGCATAATATGAGAGAAAAAGCAGAAAAAGGGTGATATTGTATGTCGGAACAGCGCAGGCTCATTATAAAGGGCGGACGGCGCATAGAAGGTGAGATCGCCGTTCAGGGCGCAAAAAACAGCGCACTCCCGCTTCTTGCGGCGACAGTGCTGTGCAGAGGACAAACGGAGCTGTATAACTGTCCGAGGCTCTCGGACTGCGACGCGGCGTGCAGGATACTCTCCGCGCTGGGCTGTACCTGCCGGCGCGAGGGAAATGTGGTATGTGTGGACGCTTCGGCGCTCGGCAGCTCGGAGGTCTCCGAAAAGCTTATGCGCGAGATGCGCTCGTCTATCATCTTCATGGGGGCGCTGCTCGGACGGACGGGACAGTGCAGACTGTCGTTCCCCGGCGGCTGTGAGATAGGCTCCCGACCCATAGACTTCCACCTCGACGCGTTCCGGAGAATGGGCGCCAAGATACGCGAGGAGCACGGATACATCACCTGCGCGGCTGTGAAGCTGAGAGGGACGAAGATATCCCTTCCGCTCCCGTCGGTGGGCGCTACCGAGAACGTCATGCTTGCCGCGGTGCTCGCAGAGGGCGTGACCGAGATACACAACGCGGCGCG
>JAFZOA010000100.1 GCA_017550775.1 Ruminiclostridium sp.
GCCGGCGGCGGGGGTCGAACCCGCACGGTATCGCTACCACCGGATTTTGAGTCCGGCACGTCTGCCAATTCCATCACGCCGGCAAAAGTACTTATATAGTATAGCATATAAGAGGAAATTCGTCAAGCAGTGTTAAAATTTTTTATGAAAATATCAAAAAACTGCTTGACAATTCAGTAAAAATGTATTAAAATTAATACTGTGAATAAGTCTGTATGGAAATACATTATGTGCGGAAGCAAGTGAAGAGGCGTGAGCCGGGACATGAGCGGACGCACGATACAGCTATTTATCATTATTACCTATCTTGGTTTACATATTATATCCCCGATGCAGAAAGAAGATCTAATTTTTATTACCGCCCCGTTTTGAGCGCAGAAATGCGCACGGAAGCGTACTACGGATATGCCCGCGAAAAGCGGACTAATAATAGAAGTTTAGTATATTTGAAGAGAGCAGCGGCTGAACAGAGGCTAACCATGTCCCTGAGACTGCCCGTTTTCGTATGTTTCTGTCTGCATGGGTGTACTGTGTGATCGGGAATACTACGAAAAGGAGGGATGGTTTCATGGAATTATGGCTCGCGATCGTGCTTATAGTTGCTGCTCTTGCTGTCGGTGCAGGCGTTTCGGGAATGCTGGTTTATAAGACCGCTTTCAACAAGGGCGTTGAACAGCGAAAGAAAGACGCGGAAGCACAGATCGAGTCCGCCGAGAAAGAGGCAGAGCGAATCGTCACGGAAGCCAAGGAAAAAGCCGAGACTACAAAGAAGTCGAAGCTCGTTGAGGCAAAAGACGAGATCTACCGCATGAGGGGACAGGCGGAAAAAGAGATCCAGAAAATGAAATCGGAGGCCGAGCGCGAATTGAAGGATCGCCGCGCAGAGGTTTCCAGGTCCGAAAGAAGACTTCAGCAGAAGGAAGAAAATCTCGACAAGAAGAATGACAAGATCGAAAAGCTTGAAGAAAGCCTGAACGCAAAGAACAAGAAGGCTGAGGAAAAGCTCGCCGAGGCAGAAAAGCTCAAGGCGGATCAGATGGGGATACTCGAAAGGATCTCGGGCTTCAACACAGACCAGGCAAAGGATCACCTGCTCCGTATGCTCGACGGAGAACTCGACAGAGAAAAGGCGGTACGTATCAACAACTACGAGCAGACGCTCAAGGACGAATGCGACGACAAGGCGAGAAACTGCATAGCGCTCGCGATATCGAGACTTGCGGCGGAGACCGTGTCCGAAATGACAGTATCGGTGGTATCGCTCCCGAACGACGAAATGAAGGGTCGTATCATCGGGCGCGAGGGACGCAATATCCGTACACTCGAACAGCTTACCGGTGTTGACCTCATAATCGACGATACCCCGGAGGCTATCACGCTCTCCAGCCACGACAAGGTGCGCCGCGAGATAGCAAGAATTGCGCTTGAACGTCTCATTCAGGACGGCCGCATCCACCCGACCCGCATCGAGGAGACTGTGGAGCGCGCAAAGCGTGAGGTCGAGCAGAAGATCAAGCATGAAGGCGAACGCGCGCTGCTCGCAACAAACGTGAACAACATTAAC
>JAFZOA010000101.1 GCA_017550775.1 Ruminiclostridium sp.
CCTTTCAAGTAGTATGCTATTGTTGCGGGGCGTTATTCCCCGTTTCGCTTGTGTATTCGAGAATGTCTCCCGGCTGGAGCTGCAGAAGTTCACACAGTTTTGACAGATTAGACCCGTTGACAATCTTTCCTTCTCGGATATTCTGTAATGTACCCTCATTAAAAGTCTTTTCTTTGCGTATTCGGTTTGTGTTATATCCAGCAGCCTTTAAAGCAGCAAGGACATCTATTTTATATTTTACAGGCATATCGTAGCCCCCTTTCCTGAAGGACGGCTCAAAAATGGGCATTCCTCTTTCATTGTACTTATTATAGCACATATTACATCAAATATCAATGTAAATAATGCACAAATATTACATCAAAATATTATGTAATACGCGAATTGAATTACATCAATATTTGATGTATAATAATATCAGAGGTTAGGAAAGGAAACCTCACGGCGGGAATACGAAAGGAAGTGAGGGAATGCCAATGACAGCATTAGAGCTTAAGCGGCTCGAAGAACTTATCCGAGAGAACGAAAAGCTCAAGCGCACTATCAAGAAGCTGAAAAAGAAGCTTAAAAACAAATAATCGGTGTCACCTCGCCAAAGACGCCACCGATTAAAGCAGAAACAAAACGGAGAGAAACCCGCCGCTTGCTTCTCTCCTATGATACCACAAAAAGCGGCACTTGTCAAGGAGGAAATTTCTATGAAAAGTAAGGTAATGACTATCGCGAACGCACTTGTAAAGCAGGGCATGAGCAGAAGTGCCGCTATGATCCGCGCTTGGATCACCGTCAAGCTCCGCACGCTAATCACCAAGACAGCAGGTGTAACCTACGGACGCAGACAGGGCTTGCTCGACAGGCTCAACAGATACAGCCCCGATGATATCACGATAACACTCCAGAGGGAGAACGGGAACGCTTACGACCCGAACGCGGTGCAGATCGTGGCGGCGGTCAGAGGTAAGGGCTCGGCAATCATGGGATATATCGGACGGGAGCTTGCAAAGGTCATTGCTCCGCTGCTCGACAAGGGAAAACCGGTCAAGGCTGCTTTCGCGGGAATAACCGGCGGACATGAGTATGGGCTTAATTACGGCATGAACGTGGCTATCAGCCTGTAAGGACAAACACGGAGCGGCAGGGCGCACACCCTTGCCGCTCGATACCGGACAACAGATCAACATACGAAAGGACATACCACAATGGAAGAATTACAGAAAACCACAACCACCGAGCAGGACAAGGACATTGAAATCATGAAGCTTTTCGGACAGATTGACCACAATCTCATACCGATCATGATTGGATATATGCGCGATTTGGCAGAACAGGATAAGCGACAGAAAATCAGAGAGCTTCGCGCAAGCGGCGCTATCCACAACGCTAATGACACTATGAAGCTGTTGTCGCATCAACCGCTGGATCTCGACAGGTTCAACAAAATGGTTCCGGAAATACTGGACGCATTCAAGGAAACGCTCACCGTTGATAATTTCGACCTTTATTTCTCGGTCTATTACGCCGGTGTTATAGACGGAATCGGCAGGGAACGCAAACGCAGAAGACGCGAAACAGTATAAAGAGAGGGAAAAAACAACATGAAACACAACCTTGACAAGCTCATAGACGAAGGCAATGCGGCAGTATTCAGCAATGCCCGGTATGGGCTGACCGTCTCCGACATCTACGCACTACGAGACCGCTTTCTTGCTCTGGAAGAGCAGGAAGGGACAACCAACGCGATCATCGACATGATACTGATTACCTCACATATAGGGTTCGCACTCGGAGCACGGTACACGAGCAGGAAAAAAGCATAGATATAAGCGGCACTCTCAGCATTAAACAGGAGTGCCGCTTTTATAGTGCTGTTGCAACCGTCCGTAGAAGCTCTGTTTCGTTCATTTGTGGGAAAGATGTATCTTTACCCTCACGGGAATTAAACGCCGTGTACGCGCTCTCAGGCGCTAAAACGGATATAAATAAAGCCGGACTATCCAACGCAAGCATAGAACGGTAATACCACCGTTCAGACCGAAGGGCGCACTTATATACCACACGGCGGTATCGTGCTTGATCGGACATAAGAAACGCAAAGGTACTTTTGACAGTTCGCAAGCTCCTATCAAAAGTCCTTTGCGCTCCCTACGGGAGGAATAGTGAAAAATGCTACTTGGTGTTTTGTAATATGCGATATAGTATATGTGCGCAGCTTTCAGGAGACTTGCTATAGCCTATCCTTTCAGCTATCTGTTCCCATGTCAGCCCCTCTTCAAAACGATATCTGATAATAAGCCGCTCTCTTGGTCGGAGCGACATGATGAAAGCTTCGATTCTTTCAATTTCAGAGGTAATAGCGGCTTTCTCGTTATTCTTCTCCACTATTTGAGCGAGGATCGTGTCATAGTATTTTGCGCCGCCGGTATCGAGCATTTTGTTTTCAAGGATATGCAGCTCTTCATCGAGCCTTTCTATCATCTTTTTCATATAATACCAATCGTCGAGCTGCTCTAATGTCATCTGCTGTAACCTCCATTATTTGTACACACGGCGGCGGCGATCAATTTCGTAATCTTCGAGCGCGTCCATGACCATACCGACGATCTCTTCCGAATAACCTTCAAGGCGATCTTCAAGGAACGCCGCCAGATCATCGACCCCGCCACTTCTCTCCGCGTGAACATTGATACTTACATTTATCGGGGTATCACCTACCGCACCCATAGAAACGGGATAAATATCAGGTCTCATGATATCGGGAGCGGCACTACCATTATTTGAGCTTCCGCCTGTATAACCTCTTTCGGTAACATACTCTTTATACTGTTTCATAAGCTCGGGCAGGAGCGCGACAATTTCGATCTCTCCTGGCTCTGTCATGCTCAGCGGTACAGTAACAGGCTGCAAAGCGGCACCGTGCTGTATGTTCTCGTTGTCGGGCGTTTCAGCGTCAGGGTACAGCGAATCCCATTCAGCACCCGTTCCCGCTGCATACTCGTTTATCTCCGACAGTTCTTTGTTGTACTTTGTAACTACCTCGCTGTATTGAATGTATTCCTTGATATCTCGCAATATGTTCCGCGTCTGCTCCGCAGTGAATATCTGTTCACCACCTCCGAGACGCACAAGCTCGGGCCCGTTCTCCCCAACAAGTGCAAGTCCGGGCTTTGCGCCGTCGGTGCCGCTCGCATACGCGCCCGACCATTCGGGTAATACCGGTCCGACAAACTCGGTCATAGCCTTCAGCTCTTCAGATGACGGGAGCGTCAGCGGTGTTCCGTCCGGAAGTCTCATGACCTGAGTATTCGGATTCAACGCCGCCGACACCAGAGCCGCCAGCTTTTCAGCTTCGCGCACCGCTTCATCGGTGCCGTCGCGGATCCCTTTCACATAAGCGTCTATGCTGTCTTTCGCCGCTGCTTCGGCTTCATCCTCAATGTTCAAGGCTTCGACAGCTTCGTCTAGATGTTCCTGAAGCTTTCCGATATCTTCACCGGCGCCCGTTGTAAGCTCTGCAAGAGCCTCAGAAGTCAGGCGCTGCTCTTCTTGTACGCTTTGCCAATTCGCGACCATTTTCTTGAGGTCTTCATCGCTGGATTGAGCAAGCCCCGCGATCATGTTTGCACTTTCCGGCGAACCGTCCGCGAACGTTGCTATTACTTCGCGCAAGCCCTCAATATCATTCGCCTTTGCACTCAGAGCGGCAATGTTGTCGTTGTATTCTTTCCAATGCTCGGATTGCGACATGAGAGAAGAATTGATAGCATCGATATCCTGAGCAACGATCTCCGCCGCGTCATCCCACAGCTTGTATTGTCCTTCAACGGACTTTTCAGCGGCTTCGAGCGCTTCATTATAAGCTTTCGCAAGCTCTTGTATATCCTTGATGTCCTGCTGTATCTTCGCGGATATTTCAACGGCTTCGACTGTCACGCCGTACTTTTCCGCCGCGTCCGCTGCTGACTGATAACCCGAAACTACCGTTCCCGCCGCTGTCTGCAATACGCTCTGATATGTCTTGGCGCTTGCAATAGCAGCTTTTAGCTCACTCTCTCCGACACCGTAGGACTTCGCCGCCGACGAAACATCGAGATAACCGCTTTCGACAGCCATGAGAGCGTTATGCAGGTTGTATGATATACCCGTTGCCTGCTCCATGAGCGCCGCCGAATCGCTGATTACGCCATTTAGCTTGTCAATCTCCGTTTGCAGCTCACCGGGAGCGTCCCTCAATGTGTACAGGTCTTCGAGCTTATCCGTGATATATTGGAAGCTGTCCGCGTACTCATATCCGGTTGCGCCGCTGTCACGCATAGCCTGCTGCATCTGTTCGAGCAGTTCGATCTGCTCCCTGATGTCGCCCTCGATAAGCAGGTTGCGCTCATTGTCGCGGCCGCCGGACAGCGTGACACCTTTTCCGGCTTCTTGCCATTGTTTGTAGAGCGTATTAAGTTCATCTTCAAACTTCTCATTTGTTCCGCTCCAATCAAAGGTTACCGGGATCTGATGAGCCTCTGCCTCCGCAATGGCGGTGCGAGCCTCTTCTATCTGCTTTGTGATCTCAGAAATACGATAATCTTTCTGAATGTCAGTGAGCTGTTCAAGCTTCGCAATCTGTTCCTCATAAGACCCGTTCACAAGGTCAATGCCGTTCTTTTCTCCGTCGTAAAGCTCGTTGAGTGTCTGCTGAAGCTCTGCAAGGGCTTCCTTTTTCTCCGTCGTATCGGTGACAGTCATTGAGATTCTTTCGTATTCATCGACTACATCTTCAAGCTGCTTCTGTTCAGCTGTCGCGGTTTTTGCGCTCTCGGTGTATTCTCGTATCTCATCGGTAAGCTCCGCGATATGTTCCTGAGCTTCGTCTGTGCGTTCCGACAGCGAATTGATACCCTCGATAAATGCGATAAGCGCCACACCCGCCAGCGCATACGGAGCGGCGGACACAGCAAAATTCAAAGCCTGCTGTGCGGAAGCGGCAAAGTTCGCGGCGATCTTGAACTGCTTCAATGTGTCGATAACGCTCTTCACGGTAGTATATGCACCGAACGCAGCGCCCGCCGCCGCTATTGCGCCGCCAAGAATAACAATTCCCTTTGTCAGCTCGGGGTTTTCCCGCATAAAGTCGTTTACGGCGGTCAATACGTCCGTCGCAAGAGCCGCGATCTCTTTTAGTTCGTCTTGGAATGTTTCACCAAGTGTTGTCTTGACGCCATCGAGAGCGCTGTTCATCAATGTGACCTGTCCGTTAAAATTGTCCAAACGGGTCTTTGCCATTTTCGACGCAGCGCCCGTGCAGTTGTTTATGCTGTTTGTAAGCTTTTGGAAATCCTCATCGGTGGAGTTTACTATCGCAAGCAGTCCGTTATATCCGCGCTGTCCGGCAATTGCCATAGCATTGTTGACGCGCTCCGCCTCTGTCATCTCGTTGAAATACCCGCGCAGCTCCGTTATGGTCTCCCCGAACGACTTCATTGTTCCGTCTGCGTTCACCGCCGTGATCTCGACCTCTCCGAACGCATCAGAGGTGAGCGTCGCGCCTTCGAGCAGTCCGTTGAATGTGTTTTTCAGCGCCGTTCCCGCAATACTTCCCTTTACTCCCGCGTTCGCCATAAGTCCGACAGCGGTGGAAACATCTTCGATACTGTACCCGAGAGCGCCCGCGATGGAAGCGGACTGTTTGAAGGTTTCGCCCATGACAGAAACGCTGGTATTCGAGTTTGTGGCAGCAGCGGCAAGAACATCAGCAAAACGCGCCGTATCTTCGGCTTTCAGGCCGAACGCGGTCAGACTGTCGGTCACTATATCGGATGTCTGAGCAAGATCCTCGCCGCTTGCCGCCGCCAATGATAACACACCGTCCATGCCCGCGATCATCTGTTCCGCGTTCCAGCCCGCCATACCCATATACGTCATAGCTTCCGCCGACTCCGTTGCGGTAAACTTCGTTGTTGCGCCGAGAGCCTTTGCCTGTTCAGAGAGAGTCTGCATATCAGCAGCACTCGCACCGGAAAGAGCCTCGACCGTCGACATGGTTTCCTGAAAGTCCGCCGCGACCTTGACACACTCCGCATATTCGTCCGCAAGAGCCTTAACGCCTGCTATAATACCCGTAGCGGAGAGAGCCGCCGCAACTGACTGAAACGCGCTCACGCCCGCGTCCTGATATGCTGCTGCTTGTTCCGCCGCCTCTTGGTTCTTTTGTGCAAGGGTATCGTATTCAGCGGCAAGGCGTTTGCTTTCGTCCGCAAGGCGGCTTGTGTCGATCCCGGATTCATGTAGTGCCGCTCTTTGAGCGTTCAGCTTCTCTGTCTGTCGTTCGAGCGACTGTGTGGCTTTCTCAATAGCTTGCTGCTTATCGATCATCTTGTTTTCGAGAGTAGCTGAAAAAGTTGCGCTTTCCTTCATTTCCCGCTGTAGGTTGTCATGCTGCTGTTGCAGAGCTGTCAGCTTGCGCGCGGTACTTTCTACAGCCTGTTGCTGTCGCTGATAAGCGGCAATATCACCCTGCATTCTGTTGAGCTGCTGCATAGCCTTTTCTGTTTCCCGGAAAGCCTGCTGAGCTTTCGCAAAGGTAGGCGCGAACTCTTTACCGACCTGAGCGTTCAGCTTGAAAAGCATGTTGTATTCCTTCGCTGTTGTGGACATAATCCCTCCGTTTCTGCTCCTTTTCTTGCGTAATTCTTTGATAAACGGCTTAACAAAGCCGCTTCCTTATGGCCGCACCGCTGATCGAGTAAAGTAAAGTGAGAAATAATATTTACTAACTACGCGAAAAATGGGGTTGACAAGCCCGCGATGCTTTTTATATCGTTTCACAGTACCTTTTACCACCAACCGCTGACACTATCGGTGAGCGGCACCGTACCCAGACCGCGCCGGCGGGTCACATCGTTCAAAGCCTCGATCATTTCACGCATTCCGTTCCTGCTCGCTTCCGGAAGGTTTTTCATCATTTCGAGGTCTTTCTTCAAAGCTACATCGCTGAGAGTGTCAAAGTATGCCTTGTATCGGTTCACTTTATATCCCCGTTGGCTTTCGTCCTGGCGTTCGACGATCTGCTCAACAATCGAGCCCTCACGCCGGAAGGTGTCAACGCCTATATGCCGATATGGGTCAATCTTTCCGGCAAGCAGTCGTATTCTTCTGCTGTTTCTGAGCTTGTACAGAGCTTTACTCTCAATTTGCTGTATCCTCCCCCTTGACAGATCACACTCCGCACCGATCTGCTCAAAGGTCTTTTCTTCATAATAATGCTGTTCGATCACACGGAGAGCGTCAGCATCGTCCGAAAGCTCCTCTTGAACCGTAGCACGAACAGTCCGCGCAAAATCATTATTCTCAATCTCTCGAAGGGCATCCTCTGATCGTTCGTCCGGGAGCAGTTCACCGAACTCCGTTTCATCGGGATTACCGGTAGAGCCGTTGGAGACAGGCGCGTTCAGAGATACGGCATTATTCAGCGGTTCGTTGTATTGCTTGTTAGTCCGAAATCCGAGAAGAGCACCGGCGTGATTCTTAAAATTCCTACCACAATATGCAGTAAACTTATAATCACTCTGCTCGACAGGTCTGTTATTATATGCCTTTACGGCATCGAGAAATGCAAAATAACACTCGGACAGGATATCCTCAACCGTGACCCCGCATTGCAGACAGCGCCCGGAATAATAGGAAGCAAAGCCGTTCGACATTTTTCGGTACAGCTTTCGTGTACGTTCCCACAGTATCGGTATGAGTTCGTCCGCTTCTCCCGTGCCAATCAGTGCTGCTATTTGCTCGTTGGTCATTGACAAAGCCCTCCCGCCGTGATATAATTGCATTAAGGTCTATATTTTCTATGGGGTGGCTCGCTGTTCGGCTTATCCGGCGGCGGGCTTGTTGCTCTCTATGAATATCATATTATCAATTTTCTTTATACCATTCATTTCTCGCCCATGAATCAACACGCTCCTTCCAATCAGTAACATGCCGTCCATTTCTCATCGTCCATTCCGTATCTTCATACCAACCTATAAAGGCTTCTGCGACAACCCAGTAATATCCTTTTTCATTACAGTATTTCTGTACTTGTTCGATTGTAGGAGGGATAAATGGTTTGTGCGGCTTGTCATTTGCGTTTTTGCTCCCTCCAGCAGCAGCTTCCATGTTTGAATTGTTGGATTTATTATTTTTTTCAGAGTTGTTATAATTATTATATATAGTGTCCGTGTTACTTTCGTGTTGCTCGTTGTGTTGACTTTGTGTTGAAGATTGTATTATATCCGTGTTGCTGTTTATGTTGATGTCTTGATATTTATTGTAGTTATTCAGCGTGATAATGCGATATTTCCCAACTTGTGATTGTGTTATTTCTTGTGTTGTTTCCAAGTGCTTTATTGCGGTTCTTAGCTGTTGCGTTGAGAGCGAGCAACCGAGTTCAAGCTCTTTGAGAGATGCAAGGCACTGTCCGCGCTGCAATTCTATCCCTTTCTTTACTGTAGGCTTCCATGCCGCTATGATGAGCAGGTGAATAAACAAGGCTCTCGTATATATATTGGAATACCATTCCCAATCAAGTATTTTCCGATGTAAGGAAATCCAGCCGGAGTTAGAAGCCATGCCGCTCACCTACCCAATACTATGATGCCGCCGACAGATCGCGGCTGTTCTTCCTGCTCACAGTTGAGGTGGGAGCTGTTAAGGTAAGCGACAAGCGACCTCTCGTTTATAAGGATACGTCCCTTCCCACTTCCTGCTCTGACTGCCGCGATTGCTCCCGATAGTGCCAGATATCGGGTCATGTAATATGATAGTCCGTACTTTCGAGCCGCGCTTTTCAGTCCGACCATTATAGGCTTATCTTCCGGAACGGTTTCACTTGGTTCGGTATCGGCCAGCAGCGCACCGTAATCGCTATTTATATTCTCCATAAAAGTCCTTTCTGCACTCTTGACCTACTCCCTGTTATGTGATATAATAAACAAGGAACAGGTCTTATGTTTACAATGTTCTCACTCGCCGCTCACGGTATGTCGTCAACTCCGTGAGCGGCTTTTTCTATTTCGCGTTCAAGAGCTTCGAGCGCTTCCCAATCCTTACGAGCTCCCTCATTTACAATGAACCTCTTTATCGGTTTGAGTGCCACAAAGCCGGTTATTATTCGTGCCATTTGCCTTCGGTAGTATCGCGCGGCTTCGTCAGCAGTCCGCGCGATCCAGTATCCCTCTTCGGCGGAACATATGGGGACGCCTTTACTCCTTGCCTCTAATATTGCCGCTCTGTTCTCCCTCTTCGTTCTCCCCGTCCTAATGCTCAACTCCTCTTGAGAAATAGCATTTTCAATTCCCACCGGAAGAAATTCGATGATGTTAATTCTCATATAAACCTCCCTGCTATTTGTCGCCACCGGTATTGCCAGCCGCCTGCAAGCCTTTTTTGATCCAGTATCTTTCATTGATAGCTTTAACCTTGTCTTTGTTTGCAGCACGCCATGCCCTGTAGTATTCTCTGCGGGCTTCTTTAGCCGCCTTTTCCTCAAAAGAAGTAATCTTTTTTTCAGTCGTTTTTGTCATATTATCCTCCTTAAATGTAAATTTATTGTTATCTTTATCTTGACAGCGCGCATTTAATGTGCTATATTTATATTACCATATATTTTTATCTTTGTCAATATAATTATCTACAGACATAATATATGCGCAAGAAAATAACACGAGAGGGTGTCAGATATGAGCAATGTTAAAAAAGCTGGCAGAAAAAAGACAAAGCCGTCTGCTTTTGAGCGCTACAATTCAGCCTTTGCAACAATATTTCGATCCTTAATTGATAGCAGGAAGTGTACTCACGAAATAATCGCAAAAAGTATAGGTACAACCCGGCAAACAATAGGGAAATGGGCAAACGGTGACTCGGCACCAGATATTATTTCAACCGCAAAAATAGCTGATTTCTTCGGTGTATCTACGGATTTTTTATTAGGACGATCTGATGTCCAATCCATTGATCCAGATGTCAAAAGGACGAAAGCTTACACCGGCTTATCCGAATCGGCGATACAAGCCTTGAATTCGAACATTGTCAATGGTCGGTTCAGACCAGGCGGACATGCGGGACTTGTATTATCATCTTTGCTTTCAAGCGAGGAAACATATTATCTCTTAGATCATATATACGAATACATTCATTTGCTGGACTGCTCAAACGCGATAAAATGGATGATCGGCTTCTTTATCAGAGAATCGTGGCATGGACTATTTAACGATATAGATGATAATGAAACAGCGAAGATTATTGCCACAGTAAAAAAGTTTGTAGCATACACAACGACATACACTGTAAGGGAAACTTTGAACAACAGCACACTCAATAACGGAGATGATATTGCTTCATATTTTGAATGGGTAAAAAAGACATTTGATGAAGATACGCGCTTTCTCTCATACAACTTATCAGAGCATTTCAAAGAACGGATCTCTTCTTTCGCAAATCCTATTCCAATAAACGCAATTGTGGATGAATTTAAGGAAACGTTAGAGATAGATGAACTATCTCCTGCCACGATTGAGAAAATCATATCAAGAATGAATGAAGAGCTTCAAAAGAAAGCCGGTGATTAAATGGCAAGCATATCAAAGCGCGGTGACAGCTACAGAATAACCGTAAGTTGTGGTATTGACGGCAAGGGGAAACATATCAGAAAATATTTGACGTTCACCCCGCCGCCGGGACTTACTCAAAAGCAGGAAAAGAAAGCTGTCGATCAAGCGGCACTTGAATTTGAGCAGAAGTGCTTACATGGTGATATCCTCGACCAAAGCGTTCGCTTCAAGGACTTTGCGGAGCGCTGGCTCGAAGAATATGGCAAGCCGAACCTCAAAAGCCGCACCTTCGACAGATACAAGGGTATAATGAAGCGGCTCAACATTGCTTTCGGAAATATGAGGTTGAGTGATATTCGCCCACATCACCTGAACGCATTTTATGTGAATCTGACAGAGGAAGGTGTCCGGGAGGATCTGAAGCTCACACCCGCGCCCGTTGTCGCCGAACTCATAGAAAAGCACCCCTTGCCGCTTTACAAAATAGCAAAAGAAGCCGGGATAGCTTTGAATACTACACGGAACATCAAGCAGCTGAAACGAGTTAACGAAGAGACCGCCGAAAAGTTGTCCGATTATTTTGAAAGACCAGTCACGGAGCTGTTCACCGTCGAGGATAAAAGGCTGTCGGATTCAACGATCCGGTACTATCACGCAGTCCTTTCCTCTTTGCTGAACACCGCCGTTATATGGCAGATTATACCGTCAAATCCGTGTGAGCGAGTCAAGCCGCCGAAAGTTACCGAGAAGGAAAGCCGGTATCTGAACGAGTACGAGACCGCCGATCTGCTTGCAGCTCTCGAAAATGAGCCGGTACAATACGCCGTCGCGGTCAAGCTGCTCATATTCACCGGGCTCAGACGCGGAGAGCTTTGCGGGTTGGAATGGCAGGACATAGACTTCATAAACAATAAGCTGTCTGTCAAGCGTACAAGTCTGTACAGCGTCGAGCGCGGTGTCTTCGTTGATACACCCAAGACGAAGAAGTCCATGCGAACGATCACGCTGCCGACAGAGGCGGTCACCATGCTGAAAGATTACCGGACATGGCAGGAAAAGAGTGCCGCTAAGCTCGGAACAGAGTGGAAAGGCTCAAATCGGCTCTTTACAACATGGGACGGCGCACCGATACACCCGGACACCCTTTCCGGTTGGTTTCATGGCTTTATACAGCGCAAGCAGCTCCCGGATATATGCCTGCACAGCCTGCGTCACACATCAGCGACCCTGCTTATAGCAGCGGGAACGCCCTTGAAGGTGGTATCCGACAGATTAGGTCATGGCTCCCTCAGCACAACAGGAAACATCTATGTTCACCAGATACAAAGTGCAGAGGCGGCAGCGGCAGAAACGATATCCGCTATGATCGATAAAGGAAAGAGCGGCAAGGGCAAGAAAATAGGATAACACAACAAAAGGCGATAGGCTGAAACAACCTACCGCCTTTTTTCTATCTTTTGAAAACGTCGTGCGACAAATTTGCGACAAATACCCGAAATGATGTTAAATCGAAAAGCCTTCCGGCAAAAACAAAACCCGCCTGATTGTGATAACCAAGCGGGTTTTCAATTGGAGCTGGTGAACGGACTCGAACCCCCGACCTGCGCATTACGAATGCGCTGCTCTACCGACTGAGCTACACCAGCATATTAAATTGTGAAAATATTGTAAGGCTACGTTTTGTTTCCGGGCTGACTCGAATTTGCATTTTTAAGCGCGCGTCGTGCGCGCCTTTTGGCAAATTCTTCACGGCGTCGTGCTGTGATCGCTTTATCACTACTTCGAGACCGTTCTGCACGACTGAGCTGCACCGACACAGAGAATGGAAATCCACAAACCCATTTCCGTCAACTTCTCAACTCCGGCTCTCCTATAACTATATTATTATATCACGTCTTTCCGGATTTGTCAACTCTTTTTTCTAAGCTCAATACTCAACCTATACATCACTTCTCTTATCTCTTTCCCGCCTATGTTATCATTCAGAAACTCACCCGAGCATTCAAATCCGTTTCTTTCGTAGAATCTTCTCGCCCTTGTATTCTCCTCCAGCACCCACAGCAGCAGCTCCGTAAAGCCGAGCGCTCCCAGCTCCTCTATACATCTTTCCAGCAGCAGCCTCCCATACCCTTTTCCCATAAATTCCGGGACAAAGTAGATCGAAACGATCTCTCCGAAGCCACTGTACTTTTCCCACCTCGACCTGCAAAAGGACGCGGTGCCGACGAACCGTCCTTCCTCGACAACAACGAGACTGTTCATTCCCTCTCTGGTGATACTCTTTGCCCAGCGCCCCTCGGGAATGCTGTCAAGGTACTCCTGCGGGATGATTCCCCTGTACGCGTATTTCCAGCTTCGCTCGTAGATATTGCTTATTTCGCGCAGATCGTCATTCTGCCCGACGAACCTGATCTCCATTTGCACCTTTTCCTTTCAGCCGTCTTATCCGAAACATATCCCCCTCCTTTACAGAGGGGGATAAACCTGTTATACGATCATTCTACCGGAGGAGCGGCGGGAGCAGCCGGCTCTGCGGGGATCTCTGTCTGAACCTGCGTTCCGAGGTAATCCGGAAGCTTCATGCCAGCCTGATCGAACATCTCACCGAGCGGCGGGACAGACTTGAACAAACCGCTGATAAAGTCTGCGGTAGAGCTCTTTCCGTCCTTGTTCGAGCCGCCGTCCCAGACGGTGACCTTGTCGATCTTGATGTTCTTGATAGCATCGACCTGAATACGCAGGAGGTCTTCCATCTTGTCCGCGAGAATGAGCTTTACAGCGTCGTCCGCGGTGCCGGCGGTACTTACGAGTTCACGCATACCTTCCGCCTGCTTCTGGAGTATCTCGCGCATACCGTTTGCCTGTGCTTCCATTTTCGCAAAGATAGCGTCCGCTTCACCCTTTGCCTTGCGGCGGATAACTTCCGCTTCCGCTTCAGCCGCGATCTGAGCCTGTTCCTTGGCGATCTGAGCCTTTACGATTATATCGGCCTTCTGAGTAGCCATTTCAAGGTTAGCACGCTCCTGCTCGGCGAGCTTCTGAGCCGCGTATGCTTCCTCGCGCGCCTTTGCGGCCTGTACAGCCTCGGCTGCGGTCGCAAGCTTGAGAGCTTCCGCTTCCTTTTCACGTCTGTTCGCGTCGGACTGTGCTACAGCTATCTTAGCGGCGTTTTCACCCTCGACAGCCTTCGCGTTTGCTGCCGCGACTTCGACACGCTGTTCACGCAGAGCGTTCGCCTGACCTATCTCACCGTCGCGTCCGGTCTGCGCGATAGCGATCTTAGCATTGTTCTGAGCCTTTGCGTCCGCCTCGGCCTCGATC
>JAFZOA010000102.1 GCA_017550775.1 Ruminiclostridium sp.
ATGGAATTCAATACAAGCTTACTTCACGGCAGAACTGTGAAAAATGACTTCGGTGCAACGCAGACTCCGATTTATCAGGTAAGTGCCTTCTCACACGACAGCGCCGAGACGCTTGAAAAAGTTTTCGGCAACCGCGCACCCGGGTTCTCGTACTCGCGTATCGGCAATCCTACCGTTGACGCGTTCGAGAAGCGAATATCGGCACTTGAAGGCGGTGTCGGCGCGGCGGCCTGTTCGAGCGGTATGGCGGCTGTCACAATGGCGCTGCTGAATATACTGCAAACGGGCGACGAGGTCATAGCCGGAGCGGGACTCTTCGGCGGGACGATAGATCTTTTCGGTGATCTCGCGCAGTTCGGCATAACAGCGAAGTTTGCCGACACTGTGACTGCGGAGAGCGTGGAAGCGCTGATAACGGATAAGACAAAGGCGGTATTCGCGGAGCTTATCGGCAACCCGAAGCTCGATGTAGTGGATATCAAAAGCGTTTCGGAAGTCTGCCACAGACACGGAATACCTCTCATTATCGACAGCACCACCGCTACCCCGTACCTGATACATCCCTTTAAGTACGGCGCGGACATCGTGGTTCACTCGACCTCGAAGTACATCAACGGCGGCGGCAACTCCATAAGCGGCATCATCATCGACAGCGGCAAATTCCGGTTCGACAGCGGCAAGTTCCCGAACTTCGACAACTTCCGCATATTCGGAAAGTTCGCCTATCTTGCAAAGCTCCGCAATGGGCTCTGGCGCAATGTCGGGGCGTGCGTATCACCATTCAACGCATACATGAACTCGGTAGGCATCGAAACGCTGGGACTGCGCATGGAGCGGATATGTTGTAACGCGAAAGCACTTGCGGAGTTCCTTGAAACGAAGGACGGCGTGACGGTAAACTATCCGGCGCTCGGGTCAAGCCCCTATCACGATCTCGTTCAGTCGCAGTTCGGCGGCAAGGGCGGCGGGATACTCACGATACGAGCGGGCTCAAAGGAAAAGGCGTTCAGGCTTATAAACAGTCTGAAATACGCACTTATCGCCACGAACATAGGAGACCTTCGGACGCTCGTAATTCACCCAGCGAGTACGATATACCTGCACTCGGACGAAAAGCGCCGCGAACAGGCGGGCGTGTATGACGACACGATCAGAGTGAGCGTAGGTATCGAGGATATAAACGATCTTATCGAAGATTTCGGTAACGCTATAAACAAATAAAAACAGCACCCCCGACGGTGCAGGAAAAGGAGACACAACCATGGCTGAATTCAACATCACGGACAAAGTCGATATCACCGACGTTAATTGCCCGATAACATTCGTAAAGACAAAGGTCGCTCTCGAAGAACTCGACGACGGCGACATTCTCGAAGTCCGTCTCAACGACGGCGAGCCGGTGCAGAACGTCCCGCGAAGCCTCAAAGAAGAGGGACACAAGGTGCTCGAACTGACACAGAACGACGACGGAACATATCGCCTGATCGTACAGAAAGTCGGTGATTAAATGGCAGAAAGAATAACGACAGCGGACTTCGACGAGAAAGTTCTGAAAGCTGATATCCCGGTGCTCGTGGACTTTTACTCCGACAGCTGCGTACCCTGCAAAATGCTCTCGCCGGTGCTCTCACAGCTCGACACCGAGCTCGGCGGCAAGCTTAACATCTACAAGGTGAACGTTGGTTACGAGCAGGAGCTGGTGGACAAGTACGAGGTGCAGGCTTCACCCACGCTGATATTCTTTAAGGGCGGCAAGGAGGTATCACGGCTTCGCGGAATGACGCAGAAAGCAAAAATAATCGAAGAATTTGAGAAACTATGAAAATCACAGTCCCGAATGGGTTCAGGGGGGCGCCCGGAAAGCCCCCTTGTAAGTCAGCGGAAAACACTGAATAATAAAAGGAGAACACTATATGAAGATCACAGTAGCAGGAAAAATAAAGGAATACGACGACGGCATCACTGTTGCAAAGCTCGTTGAGCTTGAAAATGTCGAGACTCCCGAATATGTTACCGTTACGGTAAATGACGAGTTCGTCGAGAGCCACGATTTTGCGAATACAACAATAAAAGACGGCGACACAGTTGAGTTCTTATATTTCATGGGCGGAGGTGCAGCGTAATGGCATTTACCAATGAACAGCTTGAGCGCTACTCCCGCCATATTATACTAAAGGAAGTCGGCGCGAAAGGACAGAAGAAGCTTTCTCAGGCAAAGGTGCTCATCATCGGCGCGGGTGGTCTGGGAGCTCCGGCGGCATTGTATCTCGCGGCGGCGGGTGTCGGAACTATCGGCATAGTTGACGCGGACGAGGTGGATCTCTCGAACCTCCAGCGTCAGGTCATCCACGCGACAGCCGACATAGGCAAGCCGAAGGTGCAGTCCGCGAAGGAGACCATGGAAGCGATAAATCCCGACGTTACGGTCAACACCTACCATACATTCGTGACCAGCGAAAATGTACTCGACCTTATAAAGGACTACGACTTCATTCTCGACGGAACGGACAACTTCCCGGCGAAATTCCTGATAAACGACGCGTGCGTAATGGCGAAGAAGCCGTTCTCTCACGCAGGCATTATCCGCTTCAAGGGACAGCTCATGACATACGTTCCCGGACAGGGACCCTGCTACCGCTGCGTATTCAAGAACCCGCCCCCGAAGGACGCAGTTCCGACCTGTAAGCAGGCGGGCGTGATCGGCGCAATGGGCGGTGTTATCGGTTCGCTTCAGGCTATGGAGGCTGTCAAGTACATCGTCGGTGCCGGAGACCTGCTCACCGGTTATCTTCTGACATTCGACGCACTGAAAATGGAGTGGCACAAGGTAAAGCTCCCGCCGGACACAAGCAAATGCGCGGTCTGCGGCGAACACCCGACTATCACAAAGCTCATTGACTACGAACAGGTCGAGTGCACCGATCATTGAGATATCATTTCTCCCCGCCGCCGGTGGGGAGAATCTATAATAACATAACACGGAGAAAACTATGATAAAACTGAAAAAGAGCGACTACGAAAAGATACTCGCGCATGCAAAAAAAGAAGCCCCGATAGAGGCTTGCGGGCTTATCGCGGGACACATCGAAGGCGATGACAAGATAATCGAAAAGGTGTATATCCTCACAAATGTCGATCACGCCGAGGAACATTTCACCCTCGACCCGAAAGAGCAGCTCGCCGCGATCAAGGATATGCGCGCGAACGGATACGACCAGCTCGGGAACTGGCATTCTCACCCCGTCTCCCCTTCCCGCCCGTC
>JAFZOA010000008.1 GCA_017550775.1 Ruminiclostridium sp.
ATCAGGCGCTTTCTGCTGAAATGGGAAAGTTGATACGGGATTGTACGTAAATTCACCCAGGATTGAACGTAAAAAGCGCACAATCCGCTTGGTTGTGCGCAACATAATCTTTTAGTACGTAAGAGAGAAAAACTGCAAGCTTATGTATAAGCTGCACAGGAATATAACAATCGTATTGTTTGATTTGCACAAACTTTAAAAATTTTTATATTTTCACTAAAGTTTCGGAGTTTTCTGACGATAAGATTAGTGTAAGCGGCAAACAAAGGTGCGCTTGAATAAAAGCCTTTGCTAATGCAGGAATAGCTACCCTGTAACGCCACAGACACCAAAACACAAATCACAGATCATTATTAAACGTTCGTACTAAAAGATTATGTTGCGCACAACCAAGCGGATTGTGCGCTTTTTACGTTCAATCCTGGGTGAATTTACGTACAATCCCGTATCAACTTTCCCATTTCAGCAGAAAGCGCCTGATGATCGATATGTACATAATAATCGGCAGTTGTGCGGTAACTTGCGTGACCGATGATCTTCTGTAAGCGCTCGGGGCGCATACCGGCGGCTACAGACAATGAGGCGAAGGTATGGCGGGTGCTATGCGGCGTAAGGTGACAGTGTTCGTGAAATACTATTGCGCCCTTATTGTCCAACTCCGCATTTATCATCCCAAGCCGGATAAGCGTTGCATAGAACACTCTTGCACGAAACGTATGTTCTGTCACCGGGAATAATCTCTCTCCAGGCGGCATGCTACGAACCCAGCCAGTCACAAAATCCCGTATCTCCGGAATGTTAGCTGGGAACGGGACAATCCTGTCTTTTCCGGCATCCGTCTTGATACCGCCGGTTATATAACCGGCACGGAGATTTATGCTGCCAGTCGTGAGAGCTGTCATCTCACCGATACGGAATCCCATGTAGATCATTACAAGGATAGCCTGAACATTCCGGTCTCCGGAATGTCGCCAAAGCTCTGCTATTTGCGTTGTCGAAAAAGTCATCTTTTCCGTCTTTGAGATCTTCGGCAGCTTTATAAATTCTGCGTAGTTCTTATCAATCAGATCATTCTCCACTGCAAAACGGCAAAGAGCCTTCGAAAGTGCTTTTATCTCCCTTGAAACGCCGGCGCCGATATGCGCATTTACGATATTCTGAAAATGTATCGCCCGGGCTTCGCGTATCTTCATGCCTGCGATAGGTTCAAAGTGTTTCCACACTGAGCGATAGCAGTCTGCGGTCTTCTTGCTGATCTGTTCAAAATGCGCCTCAGACCACATAGAATAAATATCCCCGACTGTTGCATTGAACAAGTCGGGGCTGCCTTTATTTATGAATTCTTCGAGTACGCTTTCGGCTTTCTCCATTGTCGGATATGAGCCGAGGTACTTTCGTCCGCTTTTGCCTGCTGATATAGGCGCTCGGACGATAAACGGGTTTCGGTTCCGGCAGTCAACGCTGATAGTACCGGTTCCATGAGCGCGTTTGAATCGTACAGCTGATTGTTGCTGCTTGCAGCCGCAATAGCTGCAAAACAGCGAAGATTCGACAATTTCTTTTCTGCATTTGGGACATAACATAGTAAACATCTCCTGTTAGTTAGTATTAACAACAGCCAACAGGATATAAATCCGTGATATTTTAATAAGTAGGCTTGAAATAGCGGTTTTGGTGTGATATAATAATAGCCATTACCATTCCTTAACGATCAAATATTCTTCAATATGCCTGTCAGCTTTTGTCACTAACAGTATATCACATACTCTATATGGTGTCAAACAGACTCTGTGTGACCGCATACAAATTAGCTGATATATGGTATCATATTGACAGAATGAAGTTCAAGGAGATGTTAATATGGCGGTAATAAAATCACAGTTCACATTAAGACTCAATCTCACGGATCATGCAAAGATAAAGCGAATAGCGGAAGAAGAGAACCGATCTATCACAAATATGATAGAAACGCTTGTCAAGAAAGAAATAAGGCGATATGAAGAGGAGAACGGAGAGATTCAGCTGACAGATGAGGATCTTTCTTCGCTCTGAGCATAGCACAGTATCAGAAAAAGCTCCCGCAGGCATTTCAGCTTGTGGGAGTTCCTGCATATTTATAAAAGTACTCTTGAAACTGTCTTTCCTTTGTGATATAATAACACAAAACCTATCAAGGAAGTGTTATTGTGGCAAAAAGGAACAGCACAAGCGATCTTGAAAAGAAGATATGGGACGCCGCCTGTATAATGCGCGGACATATATCTGCCAGTGATTATCGTAAGGTCATAATCGGGATACTCTTTCTGAAATCCCTGTCCTTCGGAGATACGGATATATCTGTACCGCCGAGAGCCGAATGGGACTATATCGTCTCGGAAGAAGACTCGGACAAGATTGGAGAAAAGCTGAATTCTGCTATCATATCCATTGAAAATGCCAATCCAGCATTATCCTATGTTTTACCGCGAAATTATGCTGACGGCACGCTTGATAACGCGATATTATGGGACGTGGTTAAGCTGTTCGATGATATTAAGCTTGACAGAGCAGGCTATGGCAGAGATTACCTCGGCAGAATGTATGAAAACTGTATTGCCGAATTTGCCGCATACGAAGGTAAGAAGGGCGGCGAATACTTTACCCCGCCGAGTATTGTCAAAACTATTGTTTCGATATTGCAGCTGCATGGAGACTGCTCGATTTATGACCCGTGCTGCGGAACCGGCGGTATGTTTGCACAATCTGTAGATTATCTCAAAACAAATCACGAGGACATTTCACATATACGAATATATGGACAGGAAGCCAATGCCGACACATGGAAAATGGCAAAGATGAACATGGTAATACATGGATTGACCGCTGATCTCGGTAATAAAAATGCCGACACCTTTACCAATGACCTACATCCGGATCTGAAAGCGGATTTTGTGCTTGCAAATCCGCCGTTCAATTACAATTACTGGTCACAAGAAAAACTTCTGGATGACAAACGTTGGATATATGGACTGCCGAGCAGATCAAACGCCAATTACGCATGGCTTCAGCACTGTATATATCACCTGAATGAACGCGGCAGAATGGGTATAGTACTGTCAAACGGAGCTTCTTCGGAGAAAAATCTCGGTGTCGGGGATATACTGCGGAAGATCATTGAAGATGATATTGTCGAGGGTATCATCTCAATGCCGTCCAATCTGTTTTACAGCATACCTTTTCCGGTAACGATATGGATAATAAACAAGGACAAGGAACAGCCCGGCAAAACGCTTTTTGTCGAAGCAAAGGATATGGGGACAAAAGTAATCAAGAGTCACCGTGAGCTTACGGAAGAAAACATACAGCTCATTGCAGACGCATTTGAGCAATTCCGTCACGACAGTCTTGATGATAAGCCCGGCTTCTGTAATGTAGCAACGACCGAGATGATAGCTGCCAATAACTTTGACCTTAACATTGGTAATTATATCACGACAAATACCGATACCATTTCAGATGAAGAATTCAGGGAGCGCATGACCGGACTTGCAAATGAATGGTATTCGCTTGAAAAGCAGACCGCAGGTATTCATGACAGAATAATCGGGAGCTTCTCAAAATTAGGGATAGATGTACTAAAATGAAGATAAAAGACCTCGGAACTATTATAAAAGGCAGAACGCCCCCGACCGGAGCGCAGGAATACTGGAATGGTGATATCCCATTTGTCACAACAAAAGACCTCCAATCGGGCAAGTATATCCTCTCGACAGAACGAAGCCTGTCTCATAAAGGCTTACTGCTATACCCTAAGAACATTCTCCCACAGGGCGCTGTTTGTGTTTCCTGCACCGGTAATTTAGGCTATGTCGGAATAACCACAAAGCCATGTATGACGAACCAACAGATACTTGCTATAGTCCCCGACGATAATAATGATCCCGAATACATATATTATCTGATGAAAAGTATGTGGCAGTATTTTAAGCAGATCGAAGGGCATTCGACTGTCACATCTCAGATAAGCAAGGAAAAGTTTTCGGATATTGAGATTAATATTCCGGAATTGTCTGAGCAGCATGATATCGCAGCCACGTTAAGCGCATTTGATGAATTACTTGATTTAAACTCGCAAAAGGCAAATAATCTGACCGAGCAACTTAAGCTCATCTATGAGCATTATGTATCAGGTTCACATGAGATGATTCCTTTAGGCAAATTATGCACTATAAAATACGGCACATACCAGCTTGACCAAAGCGATAACAGTTTTGACGGAGGAGATATAAAGTGGTTATGCACTCAGGATATCACAGGGACTTTTGTTACCAATACAAGCAGATACATCACTAAAGAAGCCCTTTCCGATTCAAAAGGAAAGCAGGATCTGATACCGGCAGGAACAATAGTTGTGTCAATTGTTGGAACTATAGGTCGAACCGCAATTACGACAGGACCGATGTGTATAAATGCGGCAATAGCATATGTTATTCCCAAGAATAGTAAAATCAAGGAGTTCATTTATACATATCTTCTCTGCCAATATGAGTATCTTAACAAAATTGCAACAGGGAGCGTTCTTAAGCGCATAAACATTAACACGCTTAAGTTGCTTCCCGTGCCGATCCTTTCTGATGAACAGTACGAAAACATTATCGACATTATTGACCCATATTTCCTGAACCTGCGTCAGATACATGATGAAAATATCGTTATAACTCAGGCTCGGGATATTGCAATAAAGAAATTGTTTGAGAACACGTTACTTTAAAAGATTTCTCTGTAACCATCTTGATTTCGCCGCTGATTTGTGGTATAATAATAAAAAACAGGGGATTAGAGGTGACAGTGTTGGACATAAGGATACTGACTCCGGAAGAACAGCATGAACGCGATCTACAGCAGTTAAAGGCTTATCGCCCCATAGACGATGACTTCATGCGGGAGCTTTTCAGAAAGAATCTGCCGCTTGCGCAGTTCGTCCTGCGCATTATCACCGGCATTGAAGATCTTGTATTGACCGATGAAGAAACACAGTATGATATGAAACGACTGGTCGGCGCGCGTTCAATATGTCTCGATGTATTTGGGACGGATAGCCAAAACCGGAAATTCAATCTTGAAGTTCAGCGAGCAGACAGTGGTGCAAGACCCAAAAGAGCACGGTATCACAGCTCGGCGATGGACGTTGAATTTCTTGATAAGAATCAGGATTTTGAGGATCTACCGATAACATATACGATATTCATTACCGAGAATGATGTGTTTAATACCGGTAATCCCATTTATCCTATCGAAAGGATAAACATGGCGACCGGAAAGACTTTTGACGATGATGAGCATATTATTTATGTAAACGGCGCTTATGTCGGAGATTCCGACCTTGGCAAGCTCGTACATGATTTCAGGTGCAGCAATGCCGATGATATGTATTTTGATATTTTAGCGGAAAGAACACGGTATTTCAAGGAAGACCCGAAAGGAGTGAGCTATATGTGCAAGCTAATGGAAGATAGAGTAAAAGAGAATAGACTTATGGAAAAAGCTCAGATAGCAATAAATCTCATATTACTTGGTAGTATATCAATGGAAGATATAGCTAAAGCTACCGGTTTAACACTTAAAGATGTTTTAGAACTTAGAGAGCAGGTCAATACTCCAGCTTGATAGCACGGTCTCATATTGCGTATAGGAGAATGGCAGTAATATGTCAAAAATAATGGATGAATGTCTTGAAGAAGAACGGTTTATAGTGGCAGTTCGGATAGCTTTAAAAATGCTGTCAAAAGGCAAGGAATCCGTGGAAAATATAGCTGATATTACCGGACTATCACTTGAAAATGTTAAGGAATTAAGCAAAAAGGTCAACACCCCGGCATGATTATGTCGGGGTTAATTTTTTATTTCTTCATCTCCCGGACATACTCATCGTATTCGATCTCACCTTCAAGTGCCTTGTTCCGCAGTTCAATAGCATAGTCCGCCCACTTCTGAAACTCCGCCTGTGTCATTTTCTTTTTGAGATACCGGGCATAGTGCGCCTTGTAGCCCTTATGGTACACGTTCCAGATCGGATCGGTCTTTAGCTTGTCATTGAACTTTTTACGGTGTCCGAGGTCGCGGCAGGTCTTGTCGGGCTGTCCCTTGACCGGGCGCTTGCAGTAGTTGGAGTAGAAGCCACGCTCCAGTACGAAGTATCGTCCGCAGTAGTCGCATTTTCGCGGCAGGTAGCGGTGCTGCAAACCTTTGAACAATTCAATATACAGGAAGCCTCCGATCGTCGAGAAGTGATAATTCTCGCAAAGTACGGAGGTTTTCTTGCGTTTGAGGACTTTGTACGAGAGCGTCATAGTCCCCGACGGAACGAGTTTGTCGTAGCTGTTCAGCTTTTGGTTAGCTTCGTTATTGAACTCGTCGAGCATTTCCGCGATTTCTTCATTGGTCAGAAACTCCTCGCGGCTGTGTATCTTTTCAAGAAACGGCTCATAGACCCGCTTCACGCGCAGCAAGTCCTCGAAAAGCGTGATGTAGTGATAAATGAAGTCTTTGAGTTCCGCGTTGAGCTTCAGCACCTCGTCGATCATATCCGGATCTTTCATTTCGTCAAGCGGGTCGCTCGGGCTGAACGAAGTCAGCATGCGGTCATGCTCATACATCGGCTCATGATAGACAGTCCCGCGATCATCATCTTCATTGTAATCATCGTAGCTGTCGAATTTGTCGTAGTCGAACCACTCATGCTCGATCTCGTTATCGTCTATCTCGAAAAGTACGCTGTGACGATTAATAATGTCGTAGAGCCCGCTGTCACGGAGCGGAAAACTGTTGTACGGTGGCAGGGCATGTATATATTCTTCGGCGCAATCGAAGAAGGAGACAGCTTCCGTGAATATATATTCGCAGTCAGACATTTGCGTGCGCGTTTCCGGGTAGTGGAGCAGGCGAAGGTACTCTTTGCAGAAGCCTAACTTGTCCTTCACGCCCTTGAAGCTTTTTTGCAGATATTTTTCAAGTATCGAACCCAATGTGTACTCTTTGGTACCATTGATGTAGAAT
>JAFZOA010000103.1 GCA_017550775.1 Ruminiclostridium sp.
GAGGCGAAGCTCTGCCACATGCTCTGGAACTACTCCCCCTGCGTGGCGCAGTCCGTTGACCCGCGCTGGGGAAGGACATACGAATCCTACGGCTCCGACCTCGAAACGATAACAAGGCTCAGCACCGCCTACACGAAAGGTCTTATCGACGGCGGACTTGTCGCCTGCGCAAAGCACTTCTTCGCGGACGGCAACGTCCTCTACGGCACCGGAGAGCGCGACGACACCTTCATGCTCATCGACCGCGGCGACGCACAGCTCTCCGACGACGAGATAAACGAGCTGCTGAAGGTGTATCAGGCGCAGATCGACGCGGGAGTTCAGACCATTATGATAAGCCATTCCTCTCTCAACGGCGTGAAGATGCACGAGAACAAAGAGTACATCATGAAGCTCAAGGACGAAATGGGATTTAAGGGCTTCATCGCAAGCGACTGGGGCTCCGTCCAGCACATCTCAGGCAGCTCCTTCCGTGAGCAGGTCATCAAGAGCGTGAATGCCGGGATAGATATGCTCATGGAGACCGACCGGTTCGACGAGGTAAGACAGATTATCGTTGAAGCTGTGAGAAGCGGCGAGATATCCGAGGAACGCGTGAACGACGCAGTCACAAGGATAATAAAGGTCAAGAAGGACGCGGGACTGTTCGATGACCCGCTTCTTACAGACATGAAGACCGAACAGACCGTCACCGGCTCGCCCGAATACCGCAAGGTCGCCGAGAAGCTTGTTGAGGAGAGCCTTGTCCTGCTCAAAAACGAGGGCGATGTTCTCCCGTTTAAGAAAGGCACAAAGGTGTATATCACAGGCCCCGCCGCCGATAACGGTCAGGCGCAGTGCGGAGGCTGGACTATGGGCTGGAACGGCGCTCCCACCACGGACGTTCCCGGAACGACCACTATACTTGAAGCCTTTACCGGCTATGCGGAAAGCTACGGTATCGAGGTCATCACCGATAAGAACGAAGCCGCGAACGCCGATGTCGTCCTGCTTTGCGTGGGCGAGCAGTCCTATGCAGAGTGGAACGGCGACACGGCGGATATGGAGCTTTGCGGCGCGCTCGGACTTTCCGGCAACAAGGCGGCGATAAAGGCTGCAAGAGAGCTTGGCAAGCCCACCGTTACCTGCATAATCGCGGGCAGGAATGTGATCCTTGACCCGACCGACTATGACGGCTGGGACAGCGTAGTCATGTGCTATCTCCCCGGCTCAGAGGGCAAGGGCATATCCGACGTTCTCTGCGGCTGCTCCGACTTCACGGGAAAGCTCCCGAGCCCGTGGTACAGCAGCATTGACCAGATAACCACGGACGAATGCTGGCTGGAAAGAGGCTACGGACTGGATTACGGCGAAGGATTTGTGCCGGAAACGGAGACCGAGGCTGTTTCCGATACACAGACGGAAGCCGCAGTTGACCCCGCGCTCGAAGGTACGAACTACACGGCGGGACAGTACAAGGACGGAGTTTACGTCAATGAGTACGCGAAGATAAAGCTCAACGTTCCCGGCAACTTAAGCTTCATCCCGACCGACCCTTACGAGAAGGAACAGTCGCTTGCGGAGCTTACCGATGAAGCGGAGATAGCATTGGAGAAGGCAAAGATCACCGACGCGGTGTTCGGGAACCTTACCGAACTTATCGGAGTATATTTCGTCAACACCGATATCGCATACTCCGTTATTTTCCCCGGCGCGGAGGAAGTCACAGAGGATGATATTCTTGACGCATACAGGGCTTACACAGAAGGTTTTGCCGGGAAACAAGGCATAAGGGTAGATTACAAGGACAGAGAAACGGTCACTGTCGGCGGCAGGGAGTATCTGAGGGATGTCGCTTACTATAACGGCAACGAGAGCACCTACGAGGCAATGTGTATCAGAAAGCTTGACGATCAGCTGCTCTGCTGCATATACTATTCTTCCGGCAACCCCGATAAGACCCCGGAATACTACGATTCACTGTTTGAGGAATTGAAGTGACAGTGAGAAAGCAAGCTGTCAGATAAAACAAAACTGCGCAGAGTTCTGCGCAGTTTTTATGTTACTTGCCCTTTACTTTCACGAGATCATTCGCGGTCACGCTCGTCCATTCACCGTCCACGAACGCCTTTACCGCATATGTATATTCATATCCGGCTTTCAGACCGGATATGACCGCGGAAAGCTTATTTGTCTCTGCGACGAGCTTGAGCTTGCCGTTCACGTACTTGTACACGCCGTACTTAGTCGCGCCCTGCACCTTCGCCCATTTGAGCGTTACTTTACCTTTCTGCAACGCAGCCTTGACAACGGGCTTGTAGTACACCTTCACATTTATCTTGTACGCGTCTTCCTCCGCGAAGACCTTACCACTGCTGTCTGTGGCGCTCACCATGAATTTCGTGGTAACATTATTCTTTACGTTCACGGTGTCGATCTTATCCTTCGAGAGCGTTCCGGTTTTTTTGAACTTACCATTATTCTTATCATAGGTGAAAATCGCGTACTTACCGCCGGTGGAAACATAGTACTTTCCGTTTGTACCGAGTATCACCTCAGCATTTGTAACATTGCCGAGGTTGACAACGGGAACATACTTCCCGTCAACCTGAACGCTAAGCTGATATCCGCTCGCTTCGGGCATTTTGTCCCAGCTCAGATCCATTCCGTTGTGATCGTTCTGTACTCCTGTGATAGTTTTCTTATCGACCGTTGTTTCGGGTACCTCGACCGGTACGGGAGTTGTTTCTCCTGCTATTGCTGTGGACGTGTTGTTTTTTCCGGTATCCTGCGGAATTATTATCAGTTCCGCAATGGGGACATAGATAGCGCTGATCTCAAGATTACCCGATGGCATTGCACTGGGGATTATCATATCCCAGCCTGAAAATACGCTGTCCTCCTTCTTCGGAGGATCGGGAACCGTTATCGGCGCGTCGTAATCCAATGCGGAAGCAGATATGACCGTATTACCGTCCATGAATTTTATCGTGTACTGCTTGATCTTCCACGTTGCCTTGATCGTGATATTCTTCGCGGGTATTGTCGCGGGGATCTCCTGATCCCAGCCGATAAAAGTATATCCTCTCTTTGTCGGAGCTTCCGGAGCTGTAACTGCCGAACCCGCCAATCCGGTTATCGGTGCGATATCTGAACCGCCGTCGGTGTCAAATATTATCGTGTACTTTTCAGGGTCCGTCTTTACTACCGTTACTAAGCACTCCGCATACAAACCGCCCGCTGTCGCGATGATCCTCGCCGTACCTTCACTCGACGCATACAATAATCCCTCAGCAACCAATACAACATCATCGTTATCGCAAGTCCATGTCACATTAACGGGATACCCGAGCCAGTCTCTTGCGGTCGCACTGATATAACTCGATTCTCCCTCTCTGAGAGTAATTTCGGTCGGGTCGAGTTCAAGATAAACAGCTGTTGCCGGAGCAGGCACGGGTTCGGGCTCGGGCGGAATGGGTGCGACCTTCTTCTGCCATACAGCCGTAGCGGTTATATCTCCCGTCAGTTCGATCGCCGCATTAAGGCCGTAGGTCTCATTCCCTATTTTCCAGTATTTAAGCGTATAGTCCGGCTTAACGATCCAACCGTCAGGAACCGTATTCAGGAGATTATACGCCGCGCCTTCGCTCGTATCAACAAATTCGTCACCTACCGCGCCTGTACCGGGCTTGTATGTGACTTTGTAGGTGATTATTTCAAACAAAGCGATAAGGCTCTCCAAGCCTTCTATATCCTCTGCTCCGACCGTGTAGGTGTTATTACTTGTGGATTCCGAACTGCCACCCGTGTAAGAGGCAATCCACGATACGAACTTATAATCATCCCCGGCTGTTGCGGTATAGGTATAGCCTTCATCCGGGTCGCCGGTAACTTCTACCGTTCCGGCTCCCTCAGGAGAAACAGTGTAAGGGGGATATGCTACCCAGACAGCCGTGAAAGTTGAATCTTCCTCGATAGTTACTTCCTCGCCGAGATCGAAGGTTTCATCACCGTTAGTCCAGCCGTAGAATAAATATCCGTCATCAACGACCCAACCGTCCGGGAGCGAACTCAGGAGCTCATACGATGTTTCCACGGTCTTGTCTTCATAGGAGTCGCCTGTCGCGTTTTCGCCGTGCTCGTATGTAACGGAGTATGCCTCCCTGAAATGCGCCTTCTTGTATGTGTCGGAGAGGGTCTGCCCCGTGGTGCTTGTCTCAACAGCCGTCTTGCCCTCGGTACCTTCCGGGTCTGTCCAGGCGGTGCCGGGAACAGCGTTCTTTAATGTGCCGGAGACAGCTTTAGTGTTGCCGGTCGCGGTAACTTCATCACCGTTGATAGTTACAGTGCCTTTGGCAAAGATACCTGTATCACCTCTGGCGATCACTGTACCGCTGTTGACCGTCAGATCGCCGTTATATGCACAGATGCCGTATGTCTCTCCTGCGGCGTATATATCGGCATTGCTGACAGTCAATGAGGAAGTGCCGACAATTCCGAACAGTTTCCCGGTCGTCTCTATGTTACCGCCGTTGATAACTACAGCTGAAGCATTGTTAGCTAAGATACCGCAGTAATTATTTCCGGTCGCGCTTATATTTCCGCCGTTGATAGTTACGGTATATCCATCTGTACCGATACCTATATTATCTCCGACAATATTAAGATTTCCGCCATTGACAGTTACATTTCCGTATATATTGTTGATACCGTTGGTACCTGTCGCGTTGATATTTCCTCCGTTTATCGTTATGTTTCCGCCGGCATAAATTGCATTATAACCGTCATAATCACTTACATCGACAGTCAGAGTACCCATTTCATCGCCTGTGCTCTGAGAGTAAATATTAAGATCGCCAAAATTATATGCGTCAAAACCACCCAAAGTCAGAGTTGCACCGTCACAGAGGATAATATTCAAAGGACCCACAAGACATAAGCCGCCCCGGACCTCAACATCACCTTCAACAACGACCCAGCCTGATGCTTCCACACTGCCCTCGGTGCTCTTGAGAATGTTATAGCTGTCTGCTGTCTGCTCAGCGAGCTTTTCGCCGTCCCATGCCAGATAGGGGACGGGGTCGGGTGCAAGCGAAAACGTCCTGTCTTCGGGATCAAATATCACCTTGCTCAGATCGAGCTGTAATGCGGGACGGATACTGTTGGAATATTGCGACACCACGGAACCATAAGCGCTTACATTGCCGGTCGTGCCCTGCACGACCGCTGCTTTATTCGCTTCTTCACCCGGCGAGCATAACCACCATAAAGCACTAAACTTTCTCAGATCTGCCGGAAGGGCTGATGCCTCGGCTGTGCTTAAGAGGTAAAGCTTGACGTTATTAACAGTATCATACGTTTCACTGCTTTGATATCCATTGACAGTAAAAGAAACTGTCTTTATCGCGTCAGCCACACCTGCGAAGTCTTCGTTTTCCGCAGTTAAGCTGTCAACAATCGTTTTCACATCGGACGAGCTGTAATAATTGCCGTCGGTATCATCATCGTTAAACTTTGACGAACCGAGCGAGTCTTTTGAAAGCAGTGTAACAGCACCGGCATCAACAGCCGTGGAGTTATCCGCTATGATGTACCAGTCACAGCCGTTAAACCTGACTACCTTGTCCGGGAGTGTGTCCTCGGTATCGCTCCCGACGACCAGGTAATCGCCGTATGCCGTGTCCGCGCCTGCCGTGAAACTTATTCCCGCTATACACGAAACTATCATGCACAGTGACAGAAATACACTTAAAAACCGGGTTTTCGTCGTTTTCATTTCATTTATCCTTTCCCAAACATCGCTTTCCGCACCCGTCGGGATACGAAAACGTATGCAAAATACTACATTATCGTTATTATACACCTTTTTTCGATAAAAGTCAATTTTCAATCTATAATTTTTCACCAAAAAGCCTTACAAAATGCACTATCAGGTAAAGATCACCGGTGCGCAAAGCAATGCTTTTCCGACGGTTCCGCTGCCGCCGTATTCATAAGCTCCGCCTATGAAGCAGGCACCGATAGCGTCCATTTCATAGGAGCTTCCCGTATACAGGAACGCAGCGTCAATACTTAACGTACAAAAGCACGACAGTGCATGCCGTGCTTTTGATGCGCTTTTTCGGTTATTGGTTATTTATGGCATCGTATATTGTGTCAGGAGTGGTTCGGCCCACATCTGCACAAAAGCCTCAAAAGCACTTGAAAATATTTATGCAATATGCTATAATATAGCTATCTGAAACGAAAGAAATACTCAGAAACGGGAGGATCAATTATGGATTTTCAGTCATGGATAACCAATATCGAGGGACTGTCGGGCATCTACTCGTTCGATATCCTGCCGGACGGCAGTTTCAGCGAGATACGGCTCATGGGCGTGAACAAGCAGAATGAGGGGATAGTGACCAGAAGGCCGGATGCCCCGGAGTTTTATCCCGGCATACCTTATCGTGAGTACTGGTGCGATATAAACTTTGAGAACTTCGTTTACAAGTGCGGAAGCACCAACCAGCCCCTTTATTCCTATGTAAACGCGCACGGTTACTGGCTCAAAGGCTTTTATATCCCGATAACGGAGCCCGGTACAGTCTCCGCTTATGTCAATGCACAGGTCGAACCCGGTAAGAAAAGAACTGTCAACTGCCTCTATATCCTGACTTATTCTCCGGTCGTGGAGTCCGACTCAATGTCTCAGCACGATTCGGATATCTCGTCTGCCGTTATGAACATCACTATTAAACTGCACGAGACTCCGGATTTTCACAAGGCTATGTCGGCTACAATGGCGGAGATCAAAAAGATATGTCAGGCGGAGAACTGCTCTCTTTATACAGTAGATGTCAGCAATCAGCACTGCAATTTCATAAACGACAATGGTGTTCAGAGCGAATATCTGAAAAGCTTTGCTTCCGAGATGGGACGCACCCCCTTCGAGGTCGCTATGGCATGGGAAAAGGATCTCGCCGACAGCGACTGTCTCCTGCTCGATGATCTTTCGGTCGTAGAAGAGCGCGATCCCGTCTGGTACAGGTCTTTGTGCAGCAACAACATCAGGAATATCATCCTGTATGCCGTGCGCTTCAATCAGACACTTGTAGGCTTTATATGGGCGGCGAACTTCGATGTATCGAAGATGATGAAGATAAAGGAGATCCTTGAACTCACAACATTCCTCATAGCCGCTGTAATAGCCAATCATCAGCTTATTTCAAGGCTCGAAATAATGAGCACCATTGACGGACTTACACAGGTTTTCAGCCGCAACGCCATGAACGAGCGCGTGGATAAACTTGTTTCGGGTGAAGCCGCGCTTCCGGATACTATGGGCATTGTCTTTGCCGATCTGAACGGACTAAAAACCGTGAACGATGTCGAGGGTCATGATGCCGGAGACAGGCTTCTGTCAAGAGCGTCGTCGATTCTTAAGATCGCATTCGGAGACCACGAGATATACCGCGCCGGCGGTGATGAATTCGTTGTGCTGTGTCCCGGTATCACCGGAGAAAAGCTGGAGCAGAATGTAAAACAGCTTCGCAGCATCATGGAAAGCACTCCCGATGTAAGCTTTGCGACAGGAACGGAGTATGTTACCGGGAAATATGACATCTGCAAGGCAATGCGCGCCGCAGATGAGCGTATGTACAAAGACAAGGAAGACTATTATCGCAATCATCCCGACAAAGACAGACGCAAGCGCAGCAGATGATAATGTGATTTCTCTTGTTTTGGCTTTATAGAGCGGTATTTGTAAATTTATATTACGATACGATCGGCGGCGGCACCGATAAAATAAAACTGTATTACAGGACGGAAACTGACCCGTCTGCGGAAAGGAAATGGAAATGAAGAACAAACAGATCAAGCTTGCAGCAGCGGCACTTACCGGAGTAATGGTGCTTTCTGCCGTACCGTGCGGGGAGCTTACTCTCCCTCTGACAGTGACGGCAAGCGCGGCATCGTACAAGGTGGGGGACACCTTCACTTATGAAGGCTCAAAGTATGAGGTAGTAAAGGACGGAATAAAGCTGATATCCTTCGGGGGAAAGATCAATAATGACGGCAATGTACTGCTGCCGCCAAGGGTCAACGGTCTTACACTTGTCGAAATAGGTGACAACGCATTTAAAAACTGGTCTGTTCTCCATGATTATGTGATACCCTGTCTTCACATCCCGAACGGTGTTAAAAAGGTAGGCGCAAATATTGCCAAGATCAAAAATTCTCATTTTAGTTACGTTTATTTTCCTGACACACTTGAATCCGTTGACAAAAAAGCGTTTGACGGTTCAAAATTAGAAAATGCAACGTATTATTACGGTAACGTAGGTTTTTATCCTTTGGACGGAAATGCGTATGCACACAAGGAAAACAGTTCAAATTACGATAAAGATCGCTCCCTCTACGATGAGATCAAAAAGCGCGGAGCTGAGATAAGAGAGGCTTACAAAAAAGCTACGATCAAACTTATTTATCCGAACAGGGATTATATTGACACGGAAAAAACAGGCAAAGCGGTACTTGAGCCTGACATCAAAGCCGATGTGAATATATCCTCGCTCAAGGTCGGAGACAGTTTTAAAATTGACGGCAATATATTCGGTGTTGAAAAAGACGGACTGAGAATGACACTTCTGTTAATCGACAGAAATATATCTTACGCCGATGATCTGGTACTTCCCAAAAGTGTAAACGGTATACCCATTGTGGAAGTGAATTTTATGGTTATCAACCTTAAAGCAAACAGGTTAATAATACCGGAAGGTGTAAAACGACTTAAAGGCTCTATAGAAAGCACGGGGGGGAAAATATACCTTCCGCTTTCCCTCAAATCCTTTGATAAAGATTTCTTCAGAAAAACGAGTTCCGAAGTAATTTACAACGATATTGTTTTTTTCTCCCAAGGATTATCCGAAGACCAAAAAACAGAATGGAACGATGTGACAGATTACTACATTTATCTCGATTACAGTGAAGATACAACAAAAGAGATCAGACTCGAAGACGTTATAAAGGAGTATAACGCTTCGGGTAAAACTAAAACTGATAATACCAGCACCAAGACGGACAACAAGTCAGACACCAAAGCTGATACCAAAACCGACACAAAGACAGATACCACGACAAATACTAACAAGAAAACAACACTGAAATACAAAAAGTTGTGGCCGGAATGGAGTGTTGACAGCAACCCCGATAATATGTCGTTCCCGGAACTGTACATATTCAACGCCGCCAAGAACGAGCTGTACTACAAATATGTAATGCACGGGAAATTCGGCACATATACGGTGAACGGGAAGAAAGTGAACCTCGACGAGGAATTCAACGGCTTCATTCAGACATATCCCGCGAAAGCCACGGTCACTATCCCCGCGGTCATTGACATGAAGGTACCGAAGGGAGTACCCTCGAATGTCGCAAAGAAGATAAAGGGTATGTATATCCGCTATGTCGGCGACGGTTACAATATATTCTACGTTGACAGCGGAGACGCCTACGGAAACAAGGAAACCACCGTCAAGACGCTGAATATATCCGAGGGAATAGAAGCGATAGGCGGCAACGCATTTATCAGCTGCGTAAACCTTTCAAAGGTGTCTCTGCCCAAAACTCTGACCCGTATCGAGGACGGGGCGTTCAACGGCTGCACATCGCTGAAAAGCATTGAGCTTCCGAACACGAATCTCATGATCGGTTCGAGCGCGTTCAGCGGATCGGGACTTACAAGCATTACGATCCCCTCAAAGCTCAGATCGCTGAATGACAGCGGCGGAGTCAATATAATGGGAGGAAAAGCTACTACCCAGGAACTCCTGGACAGCTGCAAGGGCTCGTTCTCGCAGTGTAAAAACCTTACCACGGTAAAGTTCGACTGTATGCCCAAAGGCCTGTACTTCTATATGTTCGGCGGAAGCCCCGTTAAGAAGGTCATACTCACCAACACCCTGCTGAACAACAAGAGCGAATACTGCTTAAAGCCGGAAGACTGGGGCGGCAATTTCAGCGCGCTTTACGAACTCAACGAGATAGTGCTCCCGGATAAGCTGACGTTTATTCCCGCCTCACTCGCGGCGGACTGCAAGAAGCTCACAAAGATAGAGCTTCCCTCGGGTATCACGGAAATACGCGGAAGCGCGTTCTCCGGCTGCGAAAGCCTTAAGAATATTGCTTTGCCGGCGGGTCTGAAGGAAATAGAGAACTGGGCGTTCAAAAACTGCACAAAGCTTTCCTCTATCACGCTCCCGAAGAACCTTGAAGTGTTGGACGGCGGCGTTTTTGAAGGCTGCACCTCGCTGAAAAGCATTACTGTTCCCGACAAGGTGAAGGAGCTGAATTACACATTCAAGGGCTGCACGAGCCTTACCTCGGTAACACTTCCCAAGAACCTCGAAGAAATGAACGGTACATTTGAAGGCTGCACAAATCTGCAAAAAATAACTCTACCGAGCAAGCTCAAAGAGATCGGTGCCGGGACTTTCGACGGAACATCCATAACCAGCCTTACTATCCCCGGAAGCGTCAAGGAGATCGACAATGCGTTTGAGGGCGCAGACAAGCTTAAGACCGTAACATTCGCGAAAAGCTCGAACGATCTGGTGTTAGCGGGAGGATTCTATGACTGCAAATCGCTCACGACCGTCGATATGAGCAAATTGACCGGAAACGTGAACATACGCATGGAATCGTTCAAGGACTGCAAAAATCTTACCACGGTGAAGCTCCCGAAAAACCTTGCATTTCTGGATGAAAGCGCGTTTGAGAAC
>JAFZOA010000104.1 GCA_017550775.1 Ruminiclostridium sp.
CGCGGAAAAGCCTTCTGGGGTACTGCATATACCTGCAAAAGCGTATGCGGAGAGGTCAGCCCCTTGACGATACAATGATGTTGCCGCTCAGTCAGCTTCCGTACAAGCATTATGACTCGGCAGAAAAGCTTCGCTATTACAGATGGTACTCTATGTACCTGCTTTGGGTCGGGAGATACAACGATCTCAGAGAGCCGGCTTATGATATGACATCTTCTCTGAAATATAAATCCTATATTATGTCGGATACAGGGAACTACTACGATCTTATCTACTTCTATTCGAGAATAGAACCCAACCGCGAGCTCGCCGTCCATTTTATGAACAGGATGCGGTCGGTGCTTGCGGACGATCCCGACGCGAACGCAAAACGAGTTCTCGCTTATTATGCGTACTTCGTCGAGGGTGACAGAGAGAAAGCCCGATTCTTTACGGATCAGGCTAAGTCGTTAGTAGATGTTTTCAGTATCCCGGGAATGGAAAGAGAGCTTGAACGCAGGCTTGTCAGCGAGCTTGACGAGATACTTAAAAACGAGGGATTTTAAGGGGGAAATTATGAGCTACAGAGGCGCAAGAGGTCTGATATATTCAATAATAAACGGGAAATTCCCTTATCTTCTTCTCGGCGTTCTGCTGGGGGTCATAGTATTTGAGGGGCTGCACATATTGTTTCTACTGTTTGTGCTGCCGAGGTTCGGGCTGGAATGTGATAAGATCACGGTAAAATTCTTTTCATTCAAGCGTGTAAACGGGCGCTGGCAAAAAGGCGACCAACCGTACACGCCGTTTGTGAGATACACGGTCACGGAGAAAGGAAGCACGGACGTTACAGCGTCGCATACGCATTTTATTATTTGCAGATTGATAGCGAAAGCGGTTTTGTCGGCGATTGTGACAATACTGTCGCTGCCTGCGTGGTCTGCGGCATTATCCGATGCGCCACCGGATGAGCTTTCCTTTAATCCGGACACCGACTGGGCTATCTTCGTGGTTTTCTTCTGCATTATCTCGTGGTCTGCGGTTATAGGAGATGTGATAGCCCTCATATCCCATGCCGGAAGCCCGAAGGATACGCTCGGTGGGTATGTTCAGAAGATAAAGACTGCTGTGAAAAACGGCGCAGATATCACAAGCATGAATCTTCCGCCGCTAAACGAGCTTGAGTTTCCGGACGAGCCTTCCGCGGTCGATACTCTCGCTTACTTGTATTATTACAGCGTGTCTCTGATAATGCGCGGCGATGAGCAAAAGCTTTCCGAGCCGATGCATAAAATGACCGATATGCTTCGTTCCGAGGACTTTTTGGCGAACTGTATAAACTCCTACGGCTTGCTTATCTACTATTATTCATGGCTTGAGACTGACGAGGAATATGCCCGGAAGTTTTACGATAAGGCGGGAACTGCGCTTGCGACCGATACAGGTGCGGGGTCAAAGCGTGCTCTCGCGTATTATTCCTATGCTGTGCTGCACGATGTTAATAAAGCCAGATACTATCTCGACAAGGCAAGAAGAATTGCGTATGAGACCGAGAACAGGCTTGAACCGGGACTTATAAATGAGCTTGATGAGATATTGAAAAGTGAAGGCGCGTGAAGACGAAGATTTGTAAAAATGTTGATATAATGAAGCTTCGTGCTGCGTTCTGCCCGGTACGAAGCTTGTACTATATATTACGGACGAACGGTGTTGTAAATACGGGAAATATGTGATATAATAGGATTTGTGGGCGCTTTATCCACATAATGGAAAGGAAGTTCGTTGAAATGAAAAGGGAAGATATGAAAAGAAATAAAGAGCTGAATAAACTCATGAACAAGGTAAACAAAGTCACATCGAAAAAGTATAAGCTTTCAAAAAAGGATTATATGTTATTTCTCGTAAAGCAGGATATTATTTATCTGTTTTTCCCGGCTGGAAGTATAAGTTAATCTGACTTAAAAGCGGAGATCTCCGTAAAGATCACATATAAGCCATTGTGGACCGATGATCTTTTGTGGGATATTCTCGGAATGCCCACAAATAAAGATGAACCTATGAGCCTGAGAGCTGTCGGTGCGTTCACTGCGTGCGAAATGAAGATAGAGGAGTATACCATTATACTTGATGC
>JAFZOA010000105.1 GCA_017550775.1 Ruminiclostridium sp.
ACAACATCTGTTTTACAGGTTTCCGGAAATGAATTTGATTTTGATAAGGTTGTAAAGGCAGTCGAAGGCTTAAAGAAAAAGAACGCAGGAAAGTCTTTGGAAATATATATCAAGCCCGAAGACAGAGCTATTTACTATGTGGTAAACGGTAAGGGCGGCAAGAAGATAGATTTATAAAAGCGAACCGCAGTATCGGTCTGATGTACTGATACTGCGGAGTTTTTTATTATTAGGTTAGCCGCGCATAACTCAGCTGGCTTTTAGCTGTTTATTATGCTGAGTATAAATTGTGGCTGCTTTTATGTAACATCTTCGGAGATCAGCTTTCCGGTTTTTACATATTTAATGCCTTCACTATCGCAGAATACTTCTTCGCCGATGTGGTATTCTCCGTGATAGAAATCGGAAATATTCATGCCCAGAGCTTCAATGATCCTGCAAGCTATCTGAAAAGAGCAAGTCATTATATTTCTGGTATCGGTCTCGAATTTCTGATATTGAGGTAAAGCGACTTTAGCTGTTTCTGCGACCTGCGCTTGGGTAAGTCCTAAAGTTACCCTCTTTTCACGGAGAATCGAGCCTTTCTTATCGGTAACATGGCAAATCTGATAACCGGAAAGATCCTCAAAATCCATTGCGCTGAGTCTGTCTGTGCTTTTGTTTGATGCTGTCATAATAAACCTCCTGCATTGTTTACGCTCAATTGAGTATATTCCTATTATATACTCAAATGTGTATATTGTCAAGAGTTTATTATAGATTTCTCAATTAAATTATTCGGCACACGGTCAAGGTATTCCGCTTGTTTGGCTTTATTGAGGTTCTCAAAGTTCTCGATTATCATATCTCCGCACATTGAGAAACGCTGCGGCATGAGCGGATTTGCATATTTGTAGTCTATGTCTGCATAGTCGCCGTCTATGTTCACGGTGATCCCGACAAGCTCGTTATGGGGCTGGTTCCTCTGTCCTCTGGCGATATACTCCTGTAATTCATCATCCGCGATTATCCCGCCGTTGACGGTTACTTTTACTTTCTGCATACCGTCACCTATCAAAAATCATGTGTCCGCGCGTCGGAGAGGTAGTTCTGCATATCTATGTATGCGTCCTTCAATTCCTCTAATGTCATTTCATCGGGGTTCTTACCGTAGAGATAATATTTGCCGCTTTCCCGTGCCTTGCGAAATTCCTCGATGTAATATTCGCGGTCATCTGTCATAGCTTTTCCCTCCGTATTATCATAAATATCAGCAATATTATTCTACCATAATACGAGCCGAAAGTCAATGTTTTGTGTAATGCCTTGAATTTGTGGCATAGATGTGGTATAATGGGTATCAGGTTACAGAAAGCGAGGACTCCGGCATGGCAAACGCCGATACGAAATCAAGGATAATCAATATATACCGACTGCTGCTTTCGGAAACGGATGCTGAGCATTATCTGACCGTCAATCAGATCATCGAGCGGCTGGAGGAAAAAGGAATATCTGCGTATCGTAAGACTGTTATTGCGGACATAGAGCAGCTTATCGAAAGCGGCATTGATATAAAGTGCATAAAGAGTACGCAAAATCGGTATTACATAAACTCTGGTCTGTTCTCTATTGCAGAGCTGAAACTTCTTGTTGACGCTGTGGAAGCGGCGCAGTTCATCACAGAGAAAAAGAGTGAAGCCCTTATAAAGAAGCTGAGCAGTCTCACAAGCACATATAACAGCGAGAAGCTGTGCAGGACTATTGTGCTTGCACAAAGGGCAAAGTCCGATAATGAGGAGATATTCGAGAACATTGACCGCTGCCATGAAGCTATAAACCGAAAGAAACAGATAAAGTTTCTGTATTTTGATTACAATGAGGATAAACACAGAGTGTTGCGAAATTACGGAGAGGAATATTCTTTGTCGCCTTATTGCATGACTTGGGAGGACGCAAAGTATTATGTCATAGGGTATTCGGTGAAGCACAAAAAAATCATAACATTCAGGGTTGACAGAATGAACGATGTAAGGATCACAGACGATATGTGTATGCCTGCGTCGGACGGCTTCAATGCTGCGGACTATGTGAATAAAGTGTTCAGAATGTTCGATGATAAAATGGTTACTGTAACGCTCAAATGCCGCAATGAACTTATGAAAGCTGTTATAGACCGCTTCGGGCTTGATGTTCAGACAGACCCGAAGCGCAACGGGTACTTCTACGCAAAGGTAGATGTTAGCGCAAGCAGGACGTTTTATAGCTGGGTATTTCAGTTTGACGGCGGTATAGATATTGTTAAGCCGCCGCGGATAAGAAAAGAATATACGGAAATGGGAAAAAGAATTTTCGGAATTGATGAAGAAAAATAGCAGATAGCTAACTGCATAATTTTTAATGTCGTTTTTTGACATATACATCAAAAAAGCAGTTTGTCAAGTGCTTAGGTGGTGCGTAGAATGACCACCTGAGCACTTTTTTATTTTTCAAAAGTATTGACTGTGAATATGGGGTATTGTATAATATTATTAAAGAGATAACAGACCTTGAAAAAGGAAAGCTGGAAGGAGGTTGTCATATTATGAATACTGATTATTTCAGCGATAATAGCCCCAATATGAAATATTGGTATTCAGACGGAAACAATGTCCCGGAGATAGTTTCATTTACACAATTGTTGAAATGGAACTATACCGATGATTATGCGGCATTTATCCGCTGTGCCTACAATGCTGGGTATCTCCCGATCAACTATGATATGTTCTATGGTGCGAAACATCTTCCGGAGATAACGGAAGTCTGCATATTAGAGGGCTATTATGACAGGACGGGTTACCTTTCTTTCTCTATGAAAGTGGTATGCGGCATATTGTTTACTGACAGAACTTCGGGAGAGCAATGCGTTCAGAAAGTCTGCGTTGAGGGTTTTCATGAATTTGATGATTACACTGCAAGATACAAGAGAAGGAATAGCAGCAATTATTTCATGGGGATCACGGCATATAATGACAGCGTAAAAACTCGTTCTCGCAGCAGACTTGACGAGTATCTTGTGCCTGTCATGAACAAGCGCGACTTTGACAAATACGCATATAATCTTCTTGAAAAGTACTATCCGGAAGCTCTTGAAGATGATATGAAGATAGAGCCTGAAAAGCTCGTTGAGAGAATGGGCTTCAATCTTAGATTTGAAGTGTTGTCTGATGACGGGAGCGTTTCCGGCACGACAGTTTTCAGAGATAAGTGGGTATCTACATATCGCGGCAAGAAGGTCGTAAAAAAGCATATCCCGCATAATACTGTAATATTTTCAAAGAATTTCGATGATGAAAAGCGGTCAATAATTCTTCATGAGTGCGTACACATTCTCAGTCATAAACTGTTTTATGAGCTTCAATACTATTACCGCGAGCTGGTGAATCGGTATTCCGGGGAAAGGAATGTAAACTTCATAAAGAACCCGGATTGCGAAGGTCTTAAATGGGCGGAAACACAGGCTAATGCAATACCGCCGCATATAGCTATGTACTATGAGCGCGTGGTGGAGCTTATTGAGAACTTCCGGGATAAGCAGGACAGGAATGTGTATGAGACCGATCATGCCGGAATACGCTTCCTTATTGATAAGATCAGGCTGACCTATGGAGTAAGCAGGAGAAGCGCAAAGAAGCGTGTTATTGAGTTGGGATATAAGCAGGCGCGGGGCGTATATGAATGGGGATATATGGAATATGCCGAGGACTTTGATGTTCCGGAAGACTTTCCCGATGATTACACATATACGCTGTCGCTCTATGATATGTCAAAGATACTCGGAAAGAGCTTACAGTTCGACAAGTTGGTATTTTCGAGTGCGTTTATTTATGCCGACGGACACTTGGTATTAAATCTTCCAAAGTATGTTGTTAAACGCGGCGACAATTATTATCTGACAGAGTACGCGAAAGCGAATATGGCTGAGTGCTGTATCCCGTTCAAGCGCATATATTCTGACCGCAGCTATAACTATACGGTCGGTGAGCTTAATAAGGATGAAAACAAGTATTTCTACCAGTATGAGCTTGAAGCGGAAACAAGAAGAACGCTGGATAAGGTTCATGAGCAATGGCTTTTGCAGAAATATTATCTCGACAATGACGGTAAGAATATGAGTGTCGGAGAAACTATCCGTTATCACATGAGCCGACTGAATATGACCGTTGAAAACCTTGCGGAAAGAACCGGACTCGGTATCAGAACGATCATAGGACTTCGCGGAAACTCTGGTCATGCCCCTAAACTGGAAACAATACTTGCTGTGGTCGTGGGGCTGGGGCTTGAAGATATGTTTTGTATGGATCTGCTTGAGAAAGCGAACCTTACGCACATGACCAAAAGCGAAACATATCAGTTATACCGCCTTATGATCTCGGTTAAACCGGATATAAGCGTTTATCAGATCAATGAGTACCTTACGCACATAGGAAAAAAGCCGTGGACAAAAGATACCGGCAAAGGAGAGCCGGAATCTGCCGCTATCTGAAATAATAGTATATTTGCTTACTTGCTCCGTCTCATTATGGGACGGAGCTTTTTTGTTTTATGTCCCGAAATATTTATAAAAAAATTTTGCACATAAGTGCATTTGCGTTGCACCTTAAAAATGATTTTCGGGCTTTAATTTACTTAAAAAGCGCCGATTTTTGGTTAAATTATAATTTTTCTTGTATATATTGCATATATGCAGCAGCTTTGCAGAAACCGCTATGCACAATATAAACAAATTGATAGGTGCAACGCAAATGCGTGGTAAATGCAGGGGAGGTATGATATACTGTGCTTGTAGTTAAGGACAGGAAAGCCGCTATATAAGCGGATTTGACCTTGACTATCGGTTGTTCGCAGCCGGCGCAGGCGTTTTCAAGTGCGAACAATCACAAGTGAATATTTAAACATCAGATTACTTGAAAGACCTGATGCTTTGGTTCGGACGGAGATGTCTCTCCGGTCTTTCTTTGGCATATCGCGTAGTCTGATGGGCAGAGACCTCCGTTTCGACAGGAAAGAAGCGGAGGTCTTTCATGTTTTTACGGTGCAGGTCGCCTCCTTTGAAAATCTGAATTGTTCGTTACTAACACATTTAGATTTTCGGAGGATACCAAAAATGAAAGAACACAGACAGAAAACTATAAACAGCATACCTTTTCAGATGATCGGTAAAGATCAGTACCTTGTTAAAGTAGCAGATGTTTATCCCGACAACTGCACTGAAGCAGAGGAAATGGTCATAAACAAGGAAACACTTGATGCTTTACTCAAGTTTAAAGATGAGGAGTTAAGAGCCCAGGACAGGGATAAGGAACATAGAGCACATAAAGTATATGTTTATGATGATAACTTCATATCGGAATTAGGGTACTATGTGAAAAGTGCCACGGGTGATGTTGAAGCCGAGCTTTTTATAGAGCAGGTTTTGTCTGGATATGACAGCGTAGAGGTCAAATGTGCTAAATACAGATTCCTTCATGATCTGTCAATGAGGGAGATCGCGGATATATTGGATATACCGCTTGTGTCTGTTCATAGAATAATTGAAACAGTAAAGCCTGCGTTGTGCAAGGCGCTTAAGGAAGCGAGCTAAACAAAAATAATTTTGTGCATCGTAACGAAAAGCGCGAAAAAGTGGAACAAAAACGGCTTTTAAACCGCTAGAGATATGAAAGGACAAATTCTCGGACCGGTTATCCGGAAATTGATCCTCTCAAAAAATCCCGGACGAGGGGAGGTGAAAAAATATGCACGGTGATGATGTGGCAAGCGCAGGTGTTGAGGTAACAACACAAGTCGTATCGAAGGCGACAGAGATCATCATGGATCTTCTGAAACTGGCGATAGAACGGGAGCGCGAGGAAGCACGGCTGAAAAAGTCCGATAAGCAGCAGGGATTGTCCGGAGGCGAGGTGACGTATCGTAAGCTGCAGGAGGGCGGTGAAGTAACTTCCATACCTTCTTTTGATAAAAAGGATTTCGGGGAGCTTATCAAGCGGGCGAAAAAGATGAACATTCCTGTGGCGGCGATACAGGAGAGCAAGAAGGAAAACACTATATCACTTTTCTTTAATGTAAAGGATAGTGAAGCCATGAATGCAATTGTTCAGGATATTTACCGCGAGAAAATGAAACAGCCGGAGCAGGCTGAGCGCATGGTCACTATCGAAAAGGAACAGGTCGAGGGATTTCAGATGTACTGTTCGGAGCACGACATTCCGGTGTGCTTTATGGAAACCAAAGACGGCGTTAAATGTATATTCGGCGCTGAATACGAAAAGCAGATAGATGCCGCAATGCAGAAATACAACGATATGAGTGCGGAGCTCAATAATACTGACATTTCTCTTTTCAAGGATGAAAAGGGTAAGCTGAAGATCAAGATCGACGATGGAACGGAGAAGAAGCAGCTTACAATGAATTTCAGTCCGAAGGTTCGACTCGAAAGAGTATTGCAGGAGAGGCTGGGTTACAGTCAGTTAAAGGCGGTGGAAGCTGCTAACAGACTTGCTTCAAAGATGACCGATGAACAGCTTGGGTACTAT
>JAFZOA010000106.1 GCA_017550775.1 Ruminiclostridium sp.
AACAAAGTCAAAGCCATTCACTATATCCAATCGTTTAAACCCGACGAGGATATAACTCCGGCTAAAGCCCACCAGATAGCAAAAGCTTTCGTCCGCAAGACCTTTGGTGATGATGTACAGGTCGTAATTGCTACTCATACGGACAAGCAGCACCTACACTCACATATCCTGATTAACGCATATTCCGTCACAGGCAGAAAGTACAACGATAACCAAAAAACGCTCGAACACGCCCGCGAATACTCCGATAGGGTATGTCTTGCCTTCGGCATACAGCCGATAACCCGCAAGGGAGGTCGGGGCAAAAGCATGAAGTACAACGAATGGGATAACAAGCGTAAGGGGACTTCATGGAAACAGCAGATACGGAATGCGATAGACAGTCTTATCCTGTCAGTCAAAAGTCTGGACGAGATGTATGCCGAGCTTGAAGCGCGGGGATATGAAATCAAGCACGGCACTTATCCTGCTATACGGGCAGAGGGGCAGCAGCGTTTTGTCCGCTTGAAAACTCTCGGTGACGATTATACCGAACAGGCTATAACCTCCCGTATCCTTTGGAAGGACGATATGGGCAATGCTATTCTGCACTCCGACATCCCCGACCCTTCACCTATACAGCAAACATATATCAGCACTATCGAGCAGCTACACATAATGATAACCGAGGGAAAGAAGATACCACATCCCCGTAATCCCAATCTCCCCTATCTCCCAAACAACGACAGAGATGTTTATATCGTCTCCGCGCAGCTATCCATTATCAACCGGGATAACATCGGCTCTATTCAGGAGCTCAATGCCAGAATGGAACGGCTCAAAAATGATTATGAAAGTGCTATCAGGGAAATCAACGCAATTACAACCGAACACAGCAGACTCGACAGCCTTATATCCCAAGCAGAGCAGTTCTTTGAATTATCGGACAAGGTTGACCGTTCCCCCGTTGATGATATTCGCTTGACCATGTGCAGGCGAACGATTCTTGACAACGGAATACAGACTCGTGCAGACCTTGACCGGCTGAAACAGACCAAGGCTGAACAGGACAATAAAATAGCAGCCCTCAAAAAGACTTTCGAGAGCTGCAAAAAGCAATACGAAGTGTACTCAGACATTGCCGCTACCTACCATGACACAGCGAACGGCGACTACATCAGCAAACTGATGAAGGTTGAGCAGGATAAACAGAAAGCCGAGGATAAGCGTAAAGAAACGCTCAAGCAGGATCAGAAGAAAAACAAACCAAAGCTCTGATAATACTAAAACACGGTAACTATCTATCGCCGGCGGCGTGATAATTACCGTGTTTTTTCTTTATTGATTGATCGTAGTCAGCGAAGAAAATTCGAATAAATAGTCCTTGTAGTTATCTACACGGAAGGAGTTTTCGAGCTTTCCACGCTTAACGACCGGCACCCCCTCGTCAAGCAAAGTTGCCCTGACAGACTCGCGGCTTCCGCCTCTACCGTCACCGATAATACCACCCTCACCGACCAATCTCCAATAAGGAATAAAGTTATCATATATATCTTGATAAGGAATAACGCTTTGAGGCAGGCGAGTTACTTCCACACCATATCCAGATCATATACTATATGACATCCGTCGGGCTGTATCTGCAAAACATACAGATATTGCAGATAAGGCATATTGTTAAGAATAAGCCTGAGCTACTGTCCCGTTTTCATATACTCATCGTCCGCACCGTTTTCGAGCCAATAGTTTATCTTGTTCGCGTCTATCTGCGTTGCGGCAAGCTTTCCCGCTTTGACAAGTATCTCTTTTCTGTTGTCTATAGCCGCAGTACGGAACAGCACAGAGCTTGTTATAATTCCGACAATGACTATCGCAAACGCAAGAAAAGCCGATATCAGCATCAGCCTGTTCTGTTTCAGTATTTTCTTTATGACTGATAACGGCTTGGTTTTCATTCCGCAGTCCCTCCAGATTAAGACATAACTTTACATTATCCATGCCGTTTTATGTGTTATTCCATTTCTTCGTCGCAAAGAAATTATCTATTGTGCCTATTATCTGCTCCTTTGTCATGCTTTTGAGCATATACCCCTGCGGCTTGAGCGCCATTACGGTCATTACGCTTTCCTTGTCAGACCTTCCGGTAAGGAATATTATCGGGATATTTGCGGAATTCGGCTCACTGCGAAGCATCTCCATTACCTGCGGACCAGTCGTTATCGGCATTTCATAATCAAGCAGGATAAGGTCAGGAGTATGGTTTGTTATATAAGTTATTGCCTGCATACCTGATTTGGTTATCGTGATGTTGTACTTCATCGAAAGCCATTCCTGCATAGTTTTGAGATATGTGAGATCATCGTCGATGAGAAGTATGTTCTTGCCCTTTTTGCGCTCCGCATCTTTGGCGGAAAGCTTTGAAAGCTCGTCGATCAGCTTTTTCATTTCAAACGGACGTTCCATTGTAAGTGAAATGAACTTTTCCGGGATCATGGTTTTTATCTCATCGATCTCTTTCAGATAGCCTACCACACCAAGAAGCTTTTCTTCCTCGGACAGCAGGTCTTTCAGGAAAATGAGAACGTCAGCTATATTAAATACATAGTCTCCCGCGTAGATCAGATAAATATCTGTGTCCTTTCTGACATTTTCTATCGCTTTGATATCCGGCTCAATTACCGTTGCGGGCAATCCCGACTTTATCAGATTCTTTACGAGCGAGTCGGTCATAAATACCGCGCCCTTGCTTATTACGGTCACCTTGCTTGCCATATTTTATTCTCCTTTTTCCATTATTTCCGGTATCATTTCGTACTCAAGATCGTCTGCCGCCTTAATAAGGGCTTTCCGGCGTTCCCTTTCGCTTTCGGGCACGCTGTATTTTTTCAGGTTCTCGATAAACTCGACTGCACTGCTGAACTCATTCACCGACAAGAACTCCCTTATACCGGTGTATAATTCCCGCAGATCCTCCTCACCTATCATCGGAAGCTCGCTCTCGTCCGTCTCATCGGTATTTATCAGCGGCGCGAGCGCTTCACCGATCCTGCGGTATCTTTCGAGCAGCTCGTCTATGCGTGCGCCGAGCTTTTCCGCATCGTTTTCATGACCCGCGTTTTCAAGCTCCTGTGCCAGCTCTCCGAGGTCGGTCGCACCGATTATCCTTGACGAGCTTTTCATCGCGTGTATCTTGATCGTGGCGTTCTTTATGTCGCCGTCCAGCCAGAAGCGCTCCGTATCATTCGCGTTGGCCTCCACCGTACCGGCGTATATCTTTATCGTTTCGATATACGCTTCCTCGCCTCCGCAGTTCTTTATACCGGTCTCTACATCTATCTCGTCTATGTCACGGATAAAACCCGGTATCACGGAGTCGTCACCGATATCGCCGCTGTCAGCACTGCCGCTGCTGCCGGAGGGCTGCTCCGGTGCGTTCTCCTCCGATCTCAGTACCTTTTCCGGCGGTAGATATTCGAGAAGCATTTCTTCGAGCTTCACGGAGTCTATCGGCTTTGTAAGGTAATTGTCGAAGCCCTCCGCAAGGTATTTTTCACGCGCACCGGATATTGCGTTCGCGGTGAGGCATATCACGGGAGTTTCGAGATTAGGGTCGTTCTTCCGCGCCCTGAGCTCATGGAAGGTCTGTATGCCGTCCTTATCGGGCATCATGTGGTCGAGGAATATAATATCGTATTTTTTGTCGAAGGCGAGTGACAATCCCTCATCACCGCTGTTTGCGGTATCTATCTTTATACCGGTCTGTTTGAGCAGGCTTGTGAATACCACAAGGTTCATCGGCGTATCATCGACCACGAGCACCTGCGCTTCGGGAGCGCGGAACCTCTCGCGGTATTTCTTCCTGCTGCCGAGAGAAGCCTTGTACGCGGCTTCATAGTCGCCGAGAGCGTTCCAGGCGACTACCTTCTGTTTAAGCTCGAAGGAGAACATCGAGCCGAGCCCGTAAATGCTTTCGACCTGTAACTGCGAATCCATCATTTCGAGCAGACGCTTTGTGATGCTCATTCCGAGACCCGTACCCTCGACATTGCGGTTGCGTTTTTCCTCGATACGGTCAAACTCGGAGAACAGCTTCTTCATATCGTCCTTCTTTATACCGATACCGGTATCCTTGACCGCGATACTGAGCATCACGTATTCCGGCTCATCATCGAGCTTCCTGTAGTCTATGCAGAATGTGACAAAGCCCTGTTCGGTGTATTTTACGGCGTTGGTAAGTATGTTCGTCACTACCTGCTTTATACGCACCTCGTCGCCGTGGAGCATCTTCGGTACTTCCTTGCTTATATCAAGCTTCAGTTTCAGTCCCTTGTTGTCCGCCTTTGTCTGTATCATATTCACAAGGTCGTTGATAACGCTCGACAAGTCGTAATCAACAGGGATTATCTCCATTTTGCCCGCTTCGATCTTCGAGAAGTCAAGAATATCGTTGACAAGTCCGAGCAGGGTGGTGCCGGCTGTTCTTATGCTTTCGGAATAGCCGAGAATGTTCTTGTCATCGCACTCGCGGAGTATCATCTCGTTCATGCCGAGCACGGCGTTGATAGGTGTTCGTATCTCATGCGACATATTCGACAGGAACGAGGATTTTGCCTCACTTGCCGCAAGAGCGCGCTCCGATGCGTCTATCAGTCTGTCACGCTCCGCCTTTTCAGCCGTGATGTCCTCGGTCAGGTACAATACGTGAGTGACCTTGCCGTTTTCGTCACGCTTTGAAACAACGAATCTTCCGCGTCCCCACATACCGTTCTTATCGCGGAACTCGATCGAGATGCTGCTGGAATTTCTCATGCGCTGCGAAAGGGTCGAAAAATCAAAGAATCTGATACAGTCATCGTAGAATTCGGGATCAACAACTTCTTCCGCGATTTTTCGGAACATTTCCTTACCGTGCGGCTGCGGTGCCTGCCCGATCTCGTCCACAAACTGATTGTCGAGCTTTATCATTATCACGGTGTTTTCGACAATATCGAACTCGTGAACGGACATATAGATGTTTGCGATGGACGAGATACGTTCGGTAAGCTTCTCGCGCTCCGCCTTTTCAGCTGTGATGTCCTCGGTAAGATACAATAAATGCGTGGGCTTTCCGGTATCGTCACGTTTTGATACGATAAATCTTGCTCGGCGCCATTTTTTGTCCTTGTTTTCAAACTCTGCCGATACAGTGTCGATGTCCTTAAGTCGGGTCGGCAAAGTTGAGAAGTCAAAGAATTTTTCGGCTTCTTCATAGCTTGACGGAGCGCAGGTAAGCTTTCCGTAATGCTGAAGCGTTGCCTGTGCATTAGGATTGCCGGAACCCGAAGAATCCCTTGCGTATTTTGTACCGTTCTTTATCTCGCTGAAAGTATCGTTTTCAAGATCGACCTCATGCACCGTATTGAATATGTTGGAAATGGACGATATACGGGCATTGAGCACATCGCGCTCTGATTTTTCGGTGTCGATATTCTCCGAAAGATACAGTACACGGGTGGCTTCCGCATTTTCATCGCGTACCGACACGATAAACCTTCCGCGGTACCATTTCTTTTCCGTGCTCATATATTCGGTAGTGATGGTGTCCGTGTTTTTAAGACGGACGGCGAGCGTGGAAAGATCGCAGAACTTCAGAGTGTCTTCAACAGACGAAGCGTCGCATATATCCGATATTACTTTTGCGAATATTTCACGGGCATTTGAGCGTGATGACCCGATAATACTCCCGACTTTTGCATTTCCGTTCTTTATTTCCGTAAATGTGTCGGAAGCAAGGTCGAACTCATGTACGGTCAGATAAATGTCCGAAATAGTGGAGATACGCTCGGTAAGCTTCTCACGCTCCGCTTTTTCGGCAGAGATATCCTCCGTCAGCCATAATACATGAGTGAATTTTCCTGTCTCATCGCGATTTGAAACGACAAATCTTCCGCGCCTCCAAAGTCCCTCTTTGTTCATATACTCGATAGTAATGGTGTCATTTTTGTCGAGTCTCTTTTCGAGCGTGGTCATATCGATAAATCTGTGCAGATCTTCAGAGCACGACGGGTCACACACGCTTTCCATAACGGCATAAAGTGTATTCTGAGCGTCTTTGTGCACTTCTCCGACAAAGTCATCCACATATTTTTTGTCTGATTTTATCTCAATGAATGTATCGTCGGTAAGATTGCATTCATATGCTGCCATATAGATGTTTGAAATACCCGAGATACGGCTGCTTAGTGTCTTGGCTGCCTCGGTTATCTCGTCGCGGTTTCTCTTCTCCTCATCTATGCTTTCAACGAGCCAGAGGACGTGTTCAATCGTGCCGTCTTCACCGCACTTCGATACGATAAATCTCGCACGGCACCAGATATTGTCCTTGCTCAGAAACTCCTCCGTTATCGTGTTGCTCTCTCTGAGTCTGCCATCAAGGGTCGAAAAATCAAGGAATTCCCGCATCTTTTCTCTCGATGTTTTGCTTATGCGATTATCCGCAAAATTATATGCCGCCTGCTGTGCATTCCCGATGCTTGCTTCTGTGCGATTGCGAACTTTTGTCGTATGAGTTTTCATCTCACTGTAGGTGTTGTTCAGAAGGTCAATGTCGTGCATCGAGAAATAGATGTTCGCAACAGAAGACATCTGTTCGTTCATCACCCTTACGGCATCCAGAGCCATATCGCGAGCGCTTTTTTCCTTGTCTATATCCTCGATTAAGAACATAGCGTTCGATATTCTGCCGTCCGCGAGTCTTCCGGATACTATATACCTCGCCTTACGCCACTTTTTGTCAGCACTCATGAATTCGCAGGTAACGGTATTGGTATCCTTCAGGCGCTGATCGAGCTTTGTGAAATCCACAAAATCGAGAAGAGCACTTCGGGTCGTCTCGTCAGAGAATTTTGTCATTATCGCCCGTATCATCTGCTGACAGTTATTGCGGGTCTCGCCTAAGATCTTTGAGGCTTCCGCCTTGTTATTGAGCACCTCGCTGAATGTATCGTTCACGAAATCTATCTCATGCAGTGAGATGTAGATATCCGCGGTAGAAGAAAGCTGCTTGCTCAGGCGCTCATTCGTCAGTCTGCGTCCGACATTGTTCAGCAGCAATACACCGAGAGTCACGACTATCAGTACGATAACGCCTACGGTGATAATAAGTATGGTGTTCAGCGAACCGAAAGCGCTTGAAGCGTTCTTTACCGAAACGCAGCGCCAGTCGTTCACTATCCCTGCCGAATAGGCTATGTAGTGCGAGCCCTGATAATCCAGCTCGAAATAGTCATCGCTGACCAGGCGCATTTTCCTGACAACGGCTGCGCCAAGGGAGTTTACCTCCGTATTGTAATTCTTTCCGAACTCCTCTTTATCCGAATGTGCGATGACAATATCATACGGATCGATGATCATTTCCAGATCGGAGCGCCCGGAGCTTACGGACTCCTCCGTTATTTTCTGTATCTGGTTCAGCGTCATATCAAAAGCGACTACGCTTTTGCCGTCATTGAGAGTTTTGGCAAGCGCCATCATTATATCGCCTGTCTGCGCGTCACGATAGGGTTCGATCATGACGATCTTACCCTTGTTCGACATAGCCTTTATATACCACGGGCGCTGAGTTGAGTCAAAATCCGCAGGAGGTGTCCAGTTCGAGCCGGAAACGAATTTGCCGTTGATATAGCCGTACATTCCCGTAGTGTTCTCGAATATGGTGTTTAAAATGGCGTTTGACTGTCCCACAAGGTATTCGAGTATCTCCTTGTCCGTCTTATTCTCAGTAAGCATACCGTCAAGAGTATACGCGGTGAGCTCTATCGCATCAATGCTTGTGGCAAGATACTCGTCGAACTCCGTAGCGGTCTGCTTTGCGGAGGTCTCGCCGTTCTTGATTATAAGCTCGCGTTCCTTGTTGTACAGCATATTGTAGTACATCAGCACTATCCCGATAAAGAATGCGATAGTGACCGCGCTTATCAGTACTGCACGCAGCAATGACTTTACATTGATCTGTTTCTTCTTATTCATCTGTCGTCCTCCAAGGAGCAATATTATTCAACGCGCAGATAACGTGCGCTGACCTGAACAGCTGCAAGCATAAAAATCATTATGCTTTCTCAGCAAGCTCCCTTCATTTTGCGAGCTACTTATAAACATTGTCGTTTTTATCCATAAGACCTGTCGATATCCTCATGACCTCTGCGTCAGAGGCAGACTCCTCGTTATCGAGCGTCATACAGACCGGGAAACCTTTGACTGCGATCGAACGTTTAAGGAATATCCGTATTGCATTTGAGAGATCGAGACCGAGCTTATCGTAGATCTCTGTTGCCTGACGTTTCTCAGCATTTGCCTCCTGGCTGTCCGCTTCTTTAATATTACTTTTTATGTATAAACTTAAATATTATTATAACATATCACGCCAGAAAAATCAACAACAGATTCGGAACACATAATTACGACCATTAAAAATATGAACATCAGAACATTTATCAAATATCGACTTATGGTAATACTTTCATCTTATGCTGTGAATTGTGTGACAGCGCTCGAACTAAGCAGGAAAGTACCAAAAATCAGCCGAAAAATGATAGGCTGACTATCACCCAGATATTTAACATAAAAAATCGTTCAAAAATCTGATCTCTGGGCAGCAGTTATATTAAAGATAATATTAAAATATTAACATCATATAATTTTCCAATAGCAGGCGGTCGAACTAAGCAGGAATGTGCAGTATGTACATAACAGTGCCCTATTTTATGTGCAACTCCTACAACGACCGTAAGAGCCATAATAAGTACCATATTTAAACGAAAATCCCCTCAACCGGCTTGGTTAAGGGGATTTCGTGGCTCCCCGACCGTCAACAAATCCGAAACATCCGTCACTATTTTGAGCGGGAGGGGAACCGTTTCCGGTTCCTCCCT
>JAFZOA010000107.1 GCA_017550775.1 Ruminiclostridium sp.
GTATGGGCAGCACCTTTATCAGCGCGAGCGTGTCAGCACCGTCAATTCCCCGTGCGGTCAGAGCCGTTCGTCCGTAGGTCACTATCAGGGTGTCGGCGGAGCTTTCGGACAGGATAAAGTCCTTATACACGGTCTCGCTCCCCGGCGCGGCAATCCCTCTCGGATAGCGCACAGCCGCGAGTCCGTCGGAATGGTACAGCGCCCGTTCTATGCACAGCTTAAGCGTCGCCTCGTCGTAGGGCGACCATACCTCGGCTCCCGGGACAGTGCCGAGTATCGCAGCATCAAAGATGCCGTGGTGAGTTTCGCCGTCCTCGCCGACAAAGCCCGCTCTGTCCACGAACAGGACAACGTGCCTGCGCTCAATGGACGCGTCGTGTATGAGCTGGTCGCAGCAGCGCTGGAGAAATGTCGAGTACACCGCAAACACCGGTATAAGCCCCTGCGACGCGAGCCCGCAGGAGAATGTAAGCGCGTGCTGCTCGGCTATCCCGACATCGAAGAAGCGCTCGGGGTGCTCCTTGGCGATGTGCTCCATTCCGGTAGCGTACTTCATCGCCGCGCTCACCGCGCAGATGCGCTCGTCGCTCTCCGCGAGCCGGCAAAGCTCAGTACCCGCGAGCTCGGAGAAGCTGCGGCTGCGAAGTCCGGTCTTGTTCCCGCGCGAAACGCCGTGGTACTCGCCGGAGTTGAGCTCCGCAGGCTTGTAGCCTTTTCCCTTCTTGGTCTTGATATGCACGATGCAGGGCTCGCCGGTGATCTTCGCTATTTCAAGTATCTCTATCAGTTTTCCTACGTCGTGTCCGTTCACGGGGCCGTAGTATTTGAGACCTAAGCTCTCAAAGATGTTGCTCTGGTATATCGCGAACTTTACAAGATCTTTGGTGCCGCTCAGCGACTTTGAGAGCTCCTTGCCTATCTCGGTATGGGACAGGAACTCCTTTACCGCTTCCTTCTTGTCGTAGTAGGAGCGGGACGACCTCATGCGGGTCAGGTAATCCGCCACCGAACCTCGGCTGCGCGATATCGACATTTCGTTGTCGTTGAGCACGATAATGAGGTTCTTTGAAAGCTTGTCGATGTTATTCAGACCCTCATACGCCTGACCTCCGGTGAGGGCTCCGTCGCCTATCACCGCGATCACGTTGCCGTCCTTGTGTTCAAGCTCCATAGCCTTGGCTATACCTGCCGCAGCGGAAATGGAGATGCTGCTGTGACCGCCGATGAACGCGTCATGCTCACTCTCGGTACTGCGCGGAAAGCCGGATATCCCGTCCTTCGAGCGCAGGGTGCGGAACCTGTCATACCGCCCGGTAATGAGCTTGTGTGTATAGCACTGATGCCCCACATCAAAGACGATCTTGTCCTCCGGGGTGGAGAACACGCTGTGCAGGGCAACAGAAAGCTCAACGGCACCGAGGTTGGACGCGAGGTGACCGCCGGTACCGGACACATTTTCTATGAGAAAAGCCCTTATTTCCTCGCAGAGCTGTTTCTTGCCCGCGAGGTCAAGGCTTTTTATAAAGTCGGGGGATATTTTCTCTGAAAGAAGCATACCGCAATGTCCCTTTCATAAAGATGTCAGATCGGGAAAACGAACCCGATCAGAATACCGAGAAGCGCTCCGCAGAGCACCTGAAAAGGCGTATGTCCGAGAAATTCCTTGAGGTCTTTAAGCTCCTCGGTCTCGCTGTTCTCCGCCTCGATGTCCACTTCCTCATCAAGCTTTTCGACAAGCTCATCGTCAAGCTTGTCAACTATCTTTCGCAGGCGGTTTATCTCACGGGCGTGCTGTCCGGCTTCACGGCGCACTCCGCACGCGTCGTACATGACTATGAACGCGAAGGACATCGCGAGGGACGCTTCCACGGAGTTCACCCCGCACACGCGGCAGGTGGTCATCGCAAGCGCGCAGACGAAAGCGGAGTGTGACGACGGCATACCGCCCGCGCCCCAGATACGTTCTATGCGAAGGGTCTTGTTCTTTATGAAATATATGAGTGTTTTGAGCACCTGTGCCGTAAGCCAGCCTACGGCCGCCGCAAAGAGCACCACATTAACATATTTCGACATCTTATCTCTTCCTTCCGAGAAGATCGTTCGTGAGCTTCTTCAAAAACTCATTATCATCAAACACATCGAGAGCTTCGACAGCCTTTCGTGTGTATTCCTCAGCTGCTTTTTGAGCGGCTTCAAGACCGTATGTACGGACGTATGTGTGCTTGTCGTTGTCCGCATCGTTTCCGACTTTCTTGCCAAGCTCCACGGTATTGCCGGTAACGTCGAGTATATCGTCAACTATCTGGAATGCAAGTCCGAGATTTTCCGCGTACTCAGATGCGGCTTCTGCATACTCTTCCTCACGAGGGCTTCGGGCGCAGTAGACACCGCAAAGGCACGCCGCTTTAAGGAGCGCCGAAGTCTTCATGGAATACATCGGTATCAGAAGCCCGTCAGGAAGCTCTTCTCCGGCTCTCTCCGTGTCGATCTGCTGTCCGCCGATCATGCCGTCAGCCCCGCAAAGATAAGAAAGCGCACTCACACACTTCACTGCAGCCTCCGGCGGGATATCCTCCGAAGCGCATATAGTCCGGAACGGAAGGATCGCAAGCATATCCCCCGCGAGCAGTGCCGTCGCCTCACCGAACGCCTTGTGACAGCTCGGCTTTCCGCGCCGCAGATCGTCGTCGTCCATGCACGGAAGGTCGTCGTGTATAAGCGAATATGTGTGCATATACTCTATCGCGCAAGCCGCATCCGCCGCTTTCTCAGGATCTCCGCCGCACATTTCGCAGAAAGCGAGGGTAAGCACCGGGCGTATGCGCTTTCCGCCGGCGGACAAGCTGTATTTCGCAGCTCGTATCACTTCGCCCTGCGGGAGCTTATCGTCGGAGAACGCCCGGTAAAGTCTCGCATACGTCATCGCGACATATTCTTCAAACTTTCTCATATTACTTTTTAGCCGCGTTCTCTAAGTTCTGAACGCTGAGCTTCGCTCCCTCTATCTCACGCTTGCATTCTTCGACGAGCCTTGCAGCCTCGCTGTACAGCTCCACCGCCTTTTCCAGCGGAAGATCCTTGTTTTCCATTTCCTTCGATATTTCATCGAGCCTTTTGTAAGCTTCTTCGTATTTCATATTCGTCATTCCTTTTCCGTGCTCTCCGCGACAGCGTTTATGATGCCGTCGGAAAGTTTTATTCTGAGCTTGTCGCCCGCGTTGATTTCATCCACGCTTTTAAGCGCCTTATCGCCGTTGTAGGTTATCGAGTACCCTCTCAGAAGTACCTTCAACGGGTTGACAGCCTCGATGATTTCAGCAGCATGAATAAGTGAACGTTCCTTACGGTCGAGCAGAGCCGCATTCGCAAGCCTTATCCGCGAGTATTTCTCCGCACACTCCGAAGCTTTGTGATCCAGCAGATTGTTCATCTGTATTTTAAGCTTCTCGGCAGCAGCGTCGAGCTTCTGACTGTTCATTTTCAGTCGGTTCATAGGGCTTTTTCCCTTTATCTTCTCGCCGAGCAGATCAACAGCTACGACCTTCCTGTCCAAAGCGCTTTTCAGTGCGACATACACAGCCTTTTTCTTCGCTTCGAGATCCGCTATCTTATCCGCCTTGTCCGGAAAGACCTCCATTATCGCTCCTGTCGGTGAAGTAACATGCTTGTCCGCAACAAAGTCAGCGATCGTATTGTTCCTCTCATGCCCTACTGCCGATAATGTAGGTATTCTGCTTGCAAGTATAGCGTCCGCGAGCCGGACATCGTTGAACACCTTATCTATCTTTTCCTTATCTCCGCCGCCTCGTCCGAACACTATCAGGTCTGCATCGGTGGTGTTGGCAAGCTCTATCGCCGATATCAGTTCATCAACGGCATTATCTGACATGACACCCGAAGGAATGAACAGCACCTCTACCATCGGCCAGCGTCTTTCGATATTGCAAAGAAAATCGTGTTTAGCCTCTCCGATCTCCGAGGTGATAAGACAGATCTTTTTCGGAGGCTTAGGAATCGGCCGCTTCTGCCTGAAATATCCGAGTGCGTCAAGACGGTCGCGGCGCTCCTCAAAGGTCTCTTCCTCATACGCGTTATCGTCGATCTCTATCCTGGTCGTCCGTATGCGGTTGTAGCCGCCTTTGTTGTAGACCTCGATAAAGCCGTTCGCTATTACGGATTTTCCGGCAGCCGCTTCCCGGGGAGTGTTCCTTTCGCTCGCGTTGAACAGAACGCCTTCGAGCCTTCCCGTACCGCTGTTGTCCTCAAGCGCATAGTAGTAGGCGTTCTGAGGCCCATAATACGACCATTTGACAAGCTTGCCCCGGACGTACACGTTGCGCAGGCTCTCGGCGCTCTGCACTATCATCGCTGCTCTGCTGTTGAGCTGGGAAACGGTGAGAACAGTCCTGTTATTCTGCGGCATCTTTTCCCACCTTCCTGATATAGTTGCCGAGAATGCCGTTGATAAAGCCGCTGTCCTGCTTGTCGGCATACTTTTTGGAAAGCTCCACTGCCTCGTTTACGGCTGCCTTCGGCGGGATCTTGTCACTGTAAATGATCTCGTAAAGTGCAAGCCGCAGTATGGTCTTGTTGACCTTGGGTATGCGCGATACCTCACGGGTACGGCTGAACTCGGAGATCACCGCGTCGAGCTCATCATACTTCGCTATGACAGCGTCGGCGGTCTTTATCATCTCAGGGGTAACGGACATCTCATACGCTTCCTCGCAGGCTTCCGCAAGCTCGGAGGGAGCTGTCCCGGAAAGCTCGTTCTGGAACAACAGAAGGAACGTGCCTTCGCGTATTTCTCTTCTTGTAAGTTTTTCGCTCATGTTTTTCATTCCTATATCACAGTTTTATGAACGCGAAGCAGCCCTCCGGTTATCGGAGGGTCACTTGAGCGTTATTTTCCTTTTACAGCCACGATCTTGACGTTTACCTTGGACACAGCGATTCCGGTCATGTTCTGAACGGCAGACTTCACATGATCCTGTACCGTTTTCGCTACCTCATACGCCTTGAAGCCTATCTCGGTCACTATTGCTACATCAATGACTGCGGAGTCCGAGTCGAGGCGAACCCTTATCGGCGAGACCAGCTTTGACGTTACCGGTGCGCCGGAGAGCACAGCGAGCTTACCCGCCGAGCTTACCGCAACTCCTTCTACCTCGGCCGCCGCGGTCTCGGCTATGCTCACGATGACATTTGACGATACCTTCAGCGTACCCGCTGCTGAACCGACGGTGTTATTATCCATATCCATACCTCCGAATAAATGCGATACTGAGGCGGCGCGGCGGGCTTTTTCCCCGTGCCGCTGATCATAATACAACCATTATATCACAAAAATCCGAAATGTACAACAGTTTTTTTATTATTTTACTTCAACTATGGTAATATTTTCAGCAGGCACTGCAATTTCTCCCAGAAGAGTGCTTTTGATTTGTGCAGCCTGCGCAGTATCCAGCCCGCTCGTCTTCACGACTATGTTCGCCGTGGAGCCGGTAAGATAGCACAGCGCGTCGGAAAATCCCTGGGCACGAAGAAGGTTCTCCACCCGGGACTCGGTCTCTATGTACCCGCTCACCTCCCGCACGTCCTCGGAGATCACGGCAAGCTCCTCCTCGGTGCTGTCTCCGCCGTAGTAGAAGCTCTGGAGCACCTCTATCGACTCGTCGCGGCTTCTCTGTTTGTCGAGTCTCGCCTGCGCGAAGTACTCGTCGGACTCAGAGGCGGCAACGGTAAGCTCTCCCTCTGGGATATCCGTGCCGACAAAGCGTATCTCACCGTATGTCGCAGTTTCCTCTTCGTTCTCCTTCACGTCGGTCTTTACGGGCTTTGACGCGAACACGAAGTTCACATATACCGCCGCCCCGAGCAGCACCGCAAGTCCCGCTGCCGCGATCTGCTTTCTTCCGATGATAAGGTTCAGTCTCTTTCCGAATTTCATAATGTTCCTCCGTAATGATTGTTCATATTTCAACGCGAACTGAAAGTCTATCCACTCTCAGCCACACTGATACGCAGCGAGCTTATCCCGAACACCCCTGTAACTGCGTTCACCACTCTTTCCCTTACCGCAACGCTTCCGCCGCCGTCACATACTACTATGACACCTCTGACCTTGGGCGCTGTAACCTCAACCTGCATATCCGCGCTCTTTCCGTACTCCGTTCGCTCGGAGGTGTCAAGTGTCACCATAACTTTTGCGTCCCCGACCCCGTCAATGGCGGAAAGTATCTCGCAAAGCCGGTTTTCAAGGTCCTGTTCATACGACGAAAAATCGTGCTCAGACGTGTTCTGAGATTTTCCCGTATCACGGCGCAGCAGCCCGCCCAGCGCCGCGAACAGTATCAGCGCCGCCCCGACAATAAGCAGCAGCTTCACCGCCTTGTCTGTTTTCAGCAGCTCCTTTATCTCTCCCAGGCCGATGATCGCTTTCATTGCTCTTCACGTTCCTTCTTCTGCGGAGCGCTCCTTGCCGGAGTTTCCGCCGTCACTTTCGTTTTCGTTCCTACGAGTCGCTGCGTGAGAACAGCAGCCCTCTGCGCCAGCAGATCGTATTCCGCCTGCTCGAACACGAGCGTTATCTCACTAATAGATATGCTCCCTTTGTCCGAGATATTCACGTCTATGTATATCTTCTCCGGAGTAATGCCCTCTTTCGCAAGCTCCTCCGTAAGTATCCTTCTGAGGCTGTTGGCTGTCTCCTCCGCAGTAAGCTTTCCGAGCTGAACGGTGTAGTCATTGTACGAGGTGTCCGCGTTCAGTATGTCTGAGATGTCCCAAAGCGGTATCATCCCGCTCACCGCGCTTACCGCCGATACCGCAAAGAAGCAGGCTATCAGCAGCTTTATCTGCGAACCGAACTTATCCGTCGGGGACAATGCACGGTAAACCGCAGTCATTATCGCGGTCACGCATATCGAGATCAGCACTTCTTTCATATCCGCTTATCCTATGAACGACAGAATGCCAACAGCACCGCCGACGATACCGTCACGAACGTAAACACGCATACCAGCGCCGCGAGCACTACCGACATAACATTCTCCCCCGATTTGATTATCCTTCCCGCCGCATCGCAGCCGAACAGGTCGCTCACCACACCCGCCGCGAAAAGCAGGAACCGGTAACACAGCGCCGTAAGTATCGGCGGGAGCATAAGACACGCTCCTGCGGCAATACCGAAGCCGCCTATCCCGGACTTTAAGAGCGCTATACTTCCCGAGACCGTAGAAAGCGCTTCCGAGACCGCTCCGCCCACTATCGGCACCGCAGATGCCACCGCGAACTTAATGGTCTTCATAGCCGCGTTGTCCGCAGAGGCGGTGATGATGCTCTGGACCGACAATATACCGAGAAACAGCGTCATTATCAGCCCCAGACCCCATATCACAAGCTTCTTTATCCCCTCGCAAAGCCTGTCCAGCCTAAGCTCCGGGTCAACGCTCCCCGCCGCTGTGATACCGATTATACAGCTTGTGAGCGGTATCACCACCGCCGATATCAGCCGGGACAGCACCTGTATCGCGGTCAGAGTTACCGAGCTGAACACCGCCGCCGAGCCGGTATGCCCGCCCGCCGCCGCAACACCGCCAAGTACCGGGATATACGCGAGCATGAAGTCCGAGACCGCCGTGAACGCTGTCTCCGCCGTACCGATGATATCACCGAGACTTACCGAGATCACCACCGCCGCCGACGCTGACGTGACCAGCGCATACACACCCGTGGACATACCGCCCGCCGCGTCGCTCACCCCCGCGAGCAGCGACGCAAGCAGTATCACCGCAGTTACCGACGCGAACATTCTGAGGGGCTTGTCCGCGTTGTCCGCGATGAA
>JAFZOA010000108.1 GCA_017550775.1 Ruminiclostridium sp.
AGTTCCGTATCGTGCGCGGCGGCGAGGTCCGCAATATCCGTCGTGAGCTCATCGTTCCGGACGATATCATAATCCTGAGCGCGGGAGAAAGCGTCCCGGTGGATGCGCACCTGCTCGAAATGAAGGATCTCTCCGTTGACGAGGGTATCTTTACCGGAAGCAAGACCCCCGTTACCAAGATCATCGGCTCCGACAGTGTGAACGAGGAGATCAAGAGAAGCTGTATCTACAAAGGCACCAAGATCGTCACCGGCACCCTCGCCGCCCGCGTTACCGGCACCGGCGTTGACACCCGCTTCTTCAAGGAGTTTGGTGCGATGAAGGAGACCGAGGAGTATTACACCACCCTCGAAAAGATGGTCATGCGTATCTCCGGCATTTTTACCGGAGTTGCGGCGGTAATGCTGCTTATCGGCATGATCTCGTTCATCAACGTGCGCGTGGATATCCCCTACACCGACATGATCTTCAACACGATATATCCCGCCGCGGCATTCGCGCTCTGCTTCATACCCGCCGAGACCGCGTCTATCATAAGACTGTACTACGTCAGGGGTGCACACGCGCTCGAAAAGAAGAATATCTGGGTCAAGAACCTGCACACCATAGAGTATATCAACGCGGCAAGCTGCATACTTATAGACAAGAGCGGTATGGTGACCGGGCGCAATATGCAGCTCGCGGACGAGCTCACCGCGAACAAACCCATGATGTCCAATATTTCCGTGCTGTCCTGCGAGCGGAACTCCGAGGATGCGTTCGACAAGGCGATCATTTTCAACGCGACCTTCAACGGCGTGGACGTGGAGGGTCTTACCTCGAACAAGCACATCGCCGGTTATGCGTTCAACGACACCGAGGGCGCTTCCGGCAACCTGTGGGAGGTCGGCGGAGCGAGGCTCCTTTGCATCAAGGGCTCGCCGGATAAGCTGCTCCCGATATGCGACGTACCGACGGATATGCTCTACACCGTACAGACCAAGCAGATAAGCTACGGCAAGACGGGCTACAACGTGCTCGCGGTGGCATACGCGAAGCTCGACGAGGATGCGCCCGTGCCGGAGAAAATAAGCGATATACGTTACAGCTTCATGGGGCTGCTCGCGTTTGAAAACCAGACCAAGGACTATATCCCCGCCGCGATCATAGGCTGCCGTAAAGCGGGCGCAAAGGTTATAATGACCACCGGCGACAGCCCCGAGGCTGCGCTCACGGTAGCTAACAAGGTCGGTATCAAGGGTGACAAGGTGATAACCGGGGATATGCTCATGTCCGGCGAGGAGATAGACTTCACCGACGTATGCGCGTTCGCCCGCATCACCGCGGACATGAAGCCCGAGGTGATACGCCGCTTGCAGGAGGCGGGCGAGGTCGTGATGATAACCGGCGAGACCGCCTCGGACAGCGACCTGCTTGAGCTTGCCGATATCGGCGTGTCCGTGGCGAAGGACGTTGTAGGCGCGGCGTTCGAGGAGAGCGACGTGGTGGTCGGCAACGACAGCTTTGAGACCGTGACCGACATACTCACCACCGCGCGCCAGACCCACCTCAACATAAAGCGCTGCATTTCCACGGAAATAGCGGCACTCGGAGCGATGATCGTCTTTGCGGTATTCGACCTGCTCAACGGCGGAGAGTTTATCATTACCCAGATCGTAAGTTCGCTGCTCGGCGTGCTGATACTTCCGGCGGCGGCGTTCATGTACTTCGACAACACGGCGGACATAAAGAACATAACCGAGCCGTCGGTATTCATAGGCTCCGGTCATCTTCGCAAGAGCTTCTTCATCCGGCCGCTGGTTCAGGCGCTGGGTCTCGGCTTCGCGGAGGTCATATACTACATCATGTCGGCGGGTAAGGACGAAGCACTCTCCGACCTGTCGAGAAGCGGCTTCTTCATGGTGTTCGTGTTCGGTATCCTGGTTATCTGCATGGCTAATCTCGGACGGAGCAGCATACTTGATTCTTTCCGTTCCGGCCAGACCTTCGCGTGGATGATCGCGGGTATAATGCTCGCGGCATCTCTCGTGCTTGTGTTCGTGCCGGTAGTCAACTCGGTATTCGGCTTCGGTGCGCCGGAGATACTGTCGCTTGCGATAGCGGCGGCGATAACCGTGCTGCTTCAGGTCCCTGCGGAGCTGATACGCGCGACAATGAACAGGATAAAGGGGTAACTTATGCAGTATATACTTGCCGTTCTGTACGGACTTGTATTCGGGATAGCGAACATAATCCCCGGAGTATCGGGCGGTACGATGCTTGTGGTATTCGGCTGCTACGACAAGGTGTGCGGAGCGCTTACCCTCAACTTCAAGGAGATAAAGAAGAACATCGTGTTCCTCGTGTTCTTCGGTATAGGAGCCGTCGGCGGTATCGTCGGGTTCTCATTCGTCGTGACATGGCTTTTTGAGAGCTTCCCGACCGAGACATATATGTTCTTCATGGGGCTTATCGTGGGCAGTATCCCGCTTATAATCCGCAACGCGACGGTGAAGAAGAAGTTCAGCCCCGCCTGCCTCGTGCCGTTTCTGCTGTCCCTCGCTTTGGTAGTCGGACTTGCGATGCTTGAGGGCAGCGGAGTTTCCGACCCCACTCGTATCAGTAGCACCCGCAGCGACAGCGGATATACCGTAACGGTGGAAAACAACAGCGACCGCGAGGTCACGGACTGGTATATAAGACTCGGCAAAGGCGGATTTGATCTTTCCGACAGCGGATATACTCACAGCGATAATGTAAAGCTTATGCGCTACGAGGAATACAAAAACCCCGGCGCAAAGCTATCCGGCACGTCGCTTGACTGCATCGTCCCGACAGCGGATATATCGCATATCGCGCCCCACAGCTCGGTAACGTTCACCTACGAATACGCTCCGGCAAGCTTCACCCCCGACGACTTCAAGCTCACCGTAAAGACCGTGACCGGGTTTGCGGACATGGGGCTCTACCTGATAGCCGGCTTTACCGCGGCCGTGGCAATGATAATCCCGGGAGTTTCCGGCTCGTTCGTAATGGTGCTTTTCGGCACCTACGCCTCGGTTATAGGCGCGATAAAGTCCCTCGACTTCGCCATACTGATACCCACGGCAATAGGCGTTCTCGGCGGACTCGTCCTCGGAGCACGGCTCATAACCTTCCTGCTGAAAAAGCACCGCCTCATGGTGTTCTCCGCTATCCTCGGACTCGTGGCAGGCTCGCTCTACGCAATATTCCCGCCGGGCTTCGGCCTGAACAGCGATACGTTCATTGGTGCGGCTGTCCTTATCCTCGGATTCTTTGTCTCTTACACCGTCGGAAAGCATACAAAGATCGAAGAGGATTAAGATCTGGGGACCTGTTGGGGCTCTGCCCCAAACCCCGCTGGGGGCTCCTCGCCCCCCGTCCCCTCG
>JAFZOA010000109.1 GCA_017550775.1 Ruminiclostridium sp.
GGAAGCCAAGGTAGTGGATCCCGCCGAGGATGACGCACCCGAAGAGGAAACAGAAGAATAATGACATATCCTTTTCCGGGCTTATAAACAGAAGTAATATCGGTCTCGCCGCGCCTTTGGCTGGGTGAGACCGAAACTGTATGCTTTCCCTCCTCACGGGGAAAAGATATGTTTTAAGCAGATATCAGCGGCGCTGCCACCCCGGCAAACCCGGGCGAAACAGCATGACCGTTTTCCGCAGCGGAAAACGCAGAAAGGACAAACAAATGCCAATAGTAAGCGAAGTAAGAAAAGAGCTCACCGAACATATAATCCCGTTCTGGAACCGGCTTAAGGACGATAAGAACGGCGGATTCTACGGCTTTATGGATCACGGCCTTCACCTTGACAAAAACGGAGAGAAAGGCGTCATCCTGCATTCCCGCATACTCTGGTTCTACTCGAACTGCTATCTCGTGCTCGGAGACCCCGATTGCCTTGAGAACGCGAGACACTGCTACGATTTTATGAGAAAGCACTGTGTTGACCCCGTAAACGGAGGAGTTTACTGGCTTATGAACGCGGACGGAACAATAAGCGACAGCATGAAGCACACTTACTGTCAGGCATTCTTCATCTACGCGCTTTCAAGCTATTACGACGCGTCTAAGGACGACAGTGCCCTGAAACTTGCGCTTGAGATGTTTGAAACGGTTGAAAAGAACTGCACCGACGACGTCGCGTACCTTGAGGCCATGTCCGCGGACTGGAAGCTCATACCGAACGACGCGCTGTCCGAGAACGGACTTATGGCTGACAAGACGATGAACACGACGCTGCACCTCATCGAAGCCTATACGGAGCTTTACCGTGTAAGCAGCGACGAGCGCGTTCTCAACCGCCTTAAATTCCAGCTCCGGCTCGTTCTCGACAAGATATGGTATAAGCCCGAGAACCGGCTTCTCGTGTTCTTCGACCGCGAAATGAACGTTATAGGCGACATACATTCCTACGGCCACGACATTGAAGCAACGTGGCTTCTTGACCGCGCGTGCGAAGTCGCGGGTGACGAGGCTCTTACCGCACGGGTGCGGGAAATGAACGAAGCGATAGTGCGTGTGATCGCCGATATCGCGTTTGAAAACGGCGCTCTCAACAACGAGCGTGACAAGGATAAGATAAGCAAGATACATGTCTGGTGGGTACAGGCCGAGGGCGTGGTCGGCTTCATGAACGCATGGCAGAAGTACGGAGAGAAGCGGTATCTCGATATCGCTAACGCTCTTTGGGAGTACATCAAGGCTGATATCATCGACAAGCGCGAGGGCGGCGAGTGGTACTCACAGATACTTGAGGACGGAAAGCCCGACAGTGCGAAGCCGACCGTTGATCCGTGGAAATGTCCGTATCACAACGGAAGAATGTGTCTTGAGATAATGAAAAGAAGCTGATATTATTCCGGAAGCTTTCCGGTCGCCCCTTCGGCACCGATGCGTGTCCGCGGCAATAGGAAGAGCCCTCGCCACTTTTGCGGCGGGGGCTCCATGCTATATATTAAATAAAATTTTCACGTTTACCGGAAGTGTAAGAGCGCTTCGTCCCTGAAGCGCCTGCTTCCTGTGTAACGTCCCTGTCACGAGTTCCTTCTCACCTGTCGGCTTCCGTGCCTGTGATTCCCTTCATTTTATATTATATCGGCTGTTGTCCCGAAAACTTTAGCGCATACGGGGTTTTCTGCCTTTTGCATAAATCCCGGGTTACAGTTTTGTTACAATACACAAAAACAATAAAAAACAAGCTGCCGACAGGTATCGGCAGCC
>JAFZOA010000110.1 GCA_017550775.1 Ruminiclostridium sp.
ATATCACATATTTCATTGGCGCAGTTGAGATTGCCAAGCGCATATATCAGAGTTGCGTAACTGTCCGTGTATTTAAGCTTCTTTATAAGGTCAATGAGTACCGGAACGACATCATCATACCCCATTTCCGCCAACCCCAGCGCAAGCTCATTTCTGCGGTTTGCATCATCGGTGGTTTTCAGTTCCTCTATAAGTGCTTCTATCTCCATTTGCGTAAACCTCACATCTTCCTTATATACTCTATCATCTCGCTTATCGGCGCGTGGTTGTTATCGCGGACGATAAGGTCTGCGGCTTCCTTTACGCTGTCGAGAGCGTTACCGACAGCTACTCCGAGGTCGGCTTCGGCAATCATTGCACGGTCGTTGCCGTAATCCCCCGCCGCCGCGACGAACTTGTTCTGAAAACTGAGTATCTCAACAAGCTTCTTCACACCCGACGCCTTGCTTATCCCTTCGGGAAGCATCTCGTAATACATCGGCGAGGAATGCACCCAGTTCACGCCCTCTTTGCAGTTCTCCTGTGTGAAGTCGATCACCGCCTGTATCTTCTCGGGCGGGTACGCGATAAGCACTTTTATCCTGCCTGTTTCCGGGACATCGTCAAGCCCGCAGTACGTTGCGGAAAGCTGCTCAAGCGCGAGGTGCTCCTGTACGGTCTGATTGTTGTGGGTCACGTAGATATCCTTTTCGTAAAGTATCTCAACGCCTATATCGGGAAACTCTTTTTCGAGCATTCGTATATACCTGTCCGATATTTCCGGCATATCGCTGTGCCACAGGAACTTATCCGCCTTGAAATCATAGATAGCCGCGCCGTTGAAGATGACACACGGCGTGCGGATATCGAGACGGTCTATTATCCGTCTCGCCATAACTGCTCCTCGGCCCGTAGCGGCGGCAAAAAGCCCGCCTTTGCTACGGAAGTCGTTTATCGCGGCTATATCCTCCGTCGCGATGTTCTTCTCGTCGTCGAGCAGCGTCCCGTCAAGGTCGGTGACTATCAGTACATCTTTGAAATTCATAACTTATCTCAGACTTTTCAGAAATTTTGTAAAATAATCGGGAAGCTCGCTCTCAAATTCAAGCCATTCCCCCGTTATCGGGTGAACGAAACCGATGTGCTTTGCGTGAAGACACTGGCCGCCGAGAGACGCGGGTTTTCCGTTCCCATATACATCATCTCCCGCCACGGGATGTCCGATGTAAGCCATGTGAACGCGTATCTGGTGAGTTCTCCCTGTCTCAAGCTTAAGGCGCAGGTGTGTGTAATTCCCGAAATTCTCAATAACGCTGTAGTGCGTGACCGCCTCGCGGCTGTTCTCTGATGTAACGCACATCTTCTTGCGGTCGGTCTTACTGCGTCCTATAGGCGCGTTCACGGTCCCGTTCTCCTTTACTGCTCCGCAGACGACCGCCTCATACTCGCGGCTGAAGCTGTGAGCCTTTATCTGCTCCGCAAGTCCTTTGTGCGCCGCGTCGCTTTTTGCGACTATCAGCAGACCGCTCGTGTTCATATCTATCCTGTGGACTATCCCGGGGCGAAGTTCGCCGTTGATGCCGGAAAGACTGCTCCCGCAGTGATACATGAGCGCGTTCACAAGTGTGCCGCTGTAATGCCCGTGAGCCGGGTGAACTACCATTCCTTTCGGCTTGTTCACAACGAGAAGGTCGCCGTCCTCATACACGATATCGAGCGGTATGTCCTCGGGCAGGATATCGGTCTCCTGCGGTTCGGATATCTCCGCATAAACCGCATCACCGGATCTCAGTTTGTAGTTTTTCGCTACCGCTTTTCCGTTTACCGTGCAGGCACCGTCCTCAATGAGCTTTGCGGCGAACGAACGTGTGAGCTCACCGTCCGACGCGTCCGACAGAGCCTTGTCTATGCGCTCTCCCGATGTTCCGGCGACAAATTCAATGCTCTTCATCGCCGCTCACTTTATCTTCGGGATCTCCGGCTTTTACGGCATTTCCGTTTTCCTTTGCCGCTTTTTTCGCCCTGTCTTCCCTTATTTCATCAACAGCTATCATTATTCCGAAGTAGATGCCGCCGCAGACTGCACAGATATCCGCGAAATTGAATATCGCAAAGTTTATTATGCGGACATCGATGAAATCGACAACGTATCCCTGAAAGACGCGGTCTATGAGATTTCCGAGACCGCCGCCCGCAAGAGCAGCGAGCGCGATCATCATGTCTGTTCTTTCCGAACCGAGCTTACGGCTGAACACTATCCACGTTACCGCCGCGATAAGCAGCACGGGTATCGCGATAAGTATGACCCTCTGCCCCTCAAGAAGGCTGAACGACATTCCGGTGTTCTCACAGTACGTGAGGTCGAGCCAGTGTGTCTCGCCTATCTGTATTAGAGGGACCGAGCCTACCGGCTTGAGATACGCCACCACGAGGTATTTTGTAAGCTGGTCTATCGCCGCGAGCACGAGCGCTATCACGACAAACAGTATCTTTGAAACTGATGTTTTGTTTTTCAAAACCTTCTCCATATACACGGCAGAGCCATACAATTCATGCACGGCTCTGTTTTTTTTGTTCTTTATCCGGTGATACGATAAAAGTATCGATTCACCGTTATCTTTTCTTTTTCTTGTGTTGATGATTGTCGTTATTATTATTGTTGCTTCCGAATTCAAGCTTGTCATACTTTGAGTTGCCGCTTGAGGTCTTGTTCGGCTTGCTCTTCAAGAAATCGGGAGTATCATCATCATCGCTGTCGCTTCCGAACGCGTTGTCAACAGTGAAATTGCCGCCCGAAGATTCCTCTTCTTCCTCTTCTTCGTC
>JAFZOA010000111.1 GCA_017550775.1 Ruminiclostridium sp.
CAAGCGGGTGATGATAATGATTATTCATTGTGCTCTGTTAACGCAAGCACAATTTGAGCCCCGAGCCGGAACCCTCTCTCGAAGTCCGCTTCGCACTCCAACTGCGCTTCTATGTGGAGCGCGTCGGTGTAGGTGTCGAGCAGCTCCTTGCAGTCGGGGTAAAGGTCGAGAAGCTGTTCCTCGGTGCTACAAATGAGCTTTCGGTTCTCTGTATAGCGTTTGGTGTTGGGGGCGGGTTTCTCACATGGACATATCTCTCCATAGTAGAGACGGTTAATTACATTATTCATTTGGATGCTCCTTTTGTAATTTTTCCCAACAGCAGACATCTAAAAAAATAAATATCTAAAAATGAAAATTTGCTCTGATTTGGTTCAAATTATTCTGACTTCGAAAACGACTTTTAGATGCGGAAAGATAGGGCATGAATTCCGCGGAATGCCTTTATTTACGGCGTTTCAGCCGTGCCTTTGACTCCCTCATCCCGTGGGTTCGAATCCCGCCAGTCCAACCATCTAAACCGAACGGTTTAGATATTATGCTCACAAAAGGCTCTACAAAGCCATTTGTGAGCAATTTTTATGTGGATTCAAAAATCCCGTTTCCATAGATATTTTTTGAGCGAAAAAACGACAGAGGGGATTCGAACCCCCTGCCCTATAAAATTTTCGAGCAAAATTTCGTGACAATTTAACAAATTTACAGAAAGCGCCCGCAGGTATCGGTGAACTTCTCCGAACAGCAAATGCGGGCGTTTTTTTCTATGATATTCACAAAGATTCTGCCCAAAGTTTGTGAAAAGCAGATAAAGATTTGACTTTTTCCGACCGACATGATATAATCGGAAAGGTCGCATACACGACCGGAATCGGAGCTGAAAGTCAATGGAAAATATAGATGTCACAGTCATCGGCGGCGATATCTCCCCCGCCGAACGAGATGAATATATAGAGCGAGGAAAGAAGAACAAGCCGGACATGATATTAACAGCCATGGAGATTGTGCTTGACGGCGAGTACGCAGATGTAACGTACCAATACAGCGATATCCCGCCAAATATGACGATCTGCATCGGCGGCTGCATGATCGGTAAGTTCGGCAGCTTCAACCGTGGTAAGCAAGCCGAATACCTTGATTGTGTACCGAACGACATCAACTAAACAATTGAGAGCCTGTAAGCTCAGATGCGAGCAACATCGCATTTGAACTTGCGGGCTCTTTTTTGTTGCAAAAATTCAGCAGAAACAGAGATATTCGTTGGCGATAACAAGAAAAAATCGTCAATGTATATGAATTTTTCTCAGGAAGGAGCTCTTATGTATTTTACAGAAACCCCACACCTTCAACGTATCGAACAGATGATGATCACGATACCTTACCAAATTCCGCGAAGTTCATGCTTCCGGTGCAACGGTCAGAATTATCATGATCAGATCACAACAAAGCTTGCGATGCAGATACTTCTTGACAGCTTCGGAAGCAGAAAACTCGAAAAAAGAATGAAAGGAATAGATATGAAGCCACAGTTTACAAGCAAACAGCATTATGACCGTTTCACCGGATTCCTCAAATCCATGACATTAAGTCCCGCCCACTGCAGCCGCAACTATGTAGCTGCAGTTTTTCTTTTGTCCTCAAACTCTACTCTGTGGGAAAAGTCCAGGCTGCATATCAGCAGGACTGCCGTGGATTTTGATAAAATAAAGCTCGGCTCGGTCACTACAACGATATACACTATATTCAAGGCGGCAAAAGAGGTATACACCGACAAAGCCGAGATCAGTGTAAGCGAGTTCTGCGACTGCTTGCTCATCAATGACAGAACGATCAGCAATATCTTCACTGCTATGCTTATTGAGAATCACGGTTACCGGATCGTGGATACATCAATCCTGAATCCGTGAAACTCAAGCGCGTACAAACCTATGTACGAGACCAAGAAAAGTATGAGCCCAAGCATTACTTTTGCTGACAGACAAGAACAGCTTGCGCGTATGTTTAGTAAGGTGACCGGCAAAGTGTATCAGGTTCTGAATAACAGTGCGAATGCGCTTGCGAGTAACGATTCTTTTAGAGGGTGCTTTACCTTGTTGAACAGTTTCCTGACCAAGCATGCGAAGTATATTGTACGCAATAATTGTCAGTTCAAGAACCAGCTCATTGGTATCAAACTTTCCGGAAGGTAGGCGCTCTACTCCCATATCTGATTTTATCTCGCTGTGGAATTGCTCGCTCTCGCCGTGCGCGTGGTAAAGCTCGATGATTTCCTGATCGGTTTCCCCAAGGTTAGTCCAGAACATATTCAGTTCGATATCGGGTTCAAGAAACATCTGACCGTCTGGCGATGATGTTCGTTCAATCATTTCATAAACGATACGGTTGCAAATGCTTTTCTGCTCGCCTGTTTCGGTAGTGTATTCAATATCTTTGAAGGTGCTCCCGACATAGACGTTTTTGCCCTCGCGCGGATGACGGATATCCTTGCACCATGATTTGATGTTTTCTGCCCACTCGGATTTATCCTCTTTGCGAAGATTACGCTTGATGACGTAATAGG
>JAFZOA010000112.1 GCA_017550775.1 Ruminiclostridium sp.
ATGGTGGGCGACGATGTGCGCATAAGTCAGGTGGTCATGAACCTGCTCACCAACGCGGTGAAGTACACCGAAAAAGGAAGCGCTTCGCTCATAATACGCGACATTGCGCGCGAGGACGGGTATGTTGACCTGTACTTCGGGATACGCGACACCGGCATAGGCATACGCGAGGAAGATATGGGAAAGCTTTTCGAGTCGTTTGAGCGGCTTGAAGAGAAGCGAAACCGCAGTATCGAGGGTACCGGTCTCGGTATGCCGATAGTTGTGAAGCTCTTAGCGCTCATGGGAAGCGAGCTCAAAGTCGAGAGCGTGTACGGCGAAGGGTCGCTGTTCTCGTTCACGCTGCGCCAACAGATCGCAGACGACACGCCCCTCGGCGACTACAATGCCGCTTACGCAAAGAGCGGAAGGCATGAAGCTGCGAAGACCGGACTGTACGCTCCCGCGGCGAAGGTGCTTGTGGTAGACGACAACAGCATGAACCTTAAAGTCGCAAAGAACCTGCTGAAGCTTTACGGCATTTCCCCCGACCTTGTCGCTTCGGGCGAGGAAGCGATCGAGCGGATCGCGGAAAAGAGCTACAACATTGTGTTCCTTGACCACATGATGCCGGTAATGGACGGTATCGAGACTCTCGGGAAGCTGAAAGAAATGGGGCTTCCGGGGGACGGCACCGCTGTTGTCGCGCTGACTGCCAACGCGGTCGCGGGCGCGCGGGAGGCTTACCTTTCGGCGGGATTTGACGACTATCTCTCCAAGCCTATGGAGCTCAACCGTCTCGAAGACAAGCTCCGGAAGTACATTCCGGCTGAGCTCCTCGAGAAGCGCGCCGACGCGGAAAGCGTCAAGCAGGCGGAACCCGCTTGCACAGCGGAAAGCGCTCCTGCCGGAACCGATACATCCGTGGAAAGCGCTGCGGACGGGAACGAAGGGCTTACGAGAAACGAGCTGCTGGAGCGCTGCGGGGTATCGGTTGAAAACGGGCTTATGTACTGCGCGGGCGACGACGGCTTCTATACCGAGATGCTCACGGATTACGCGGGAGCCTGCGATGTTAAGTGCGGTGAGCTTGAAAGCTTCTATGCCGCGAAGGATCTTGAAGAATACAGAGTCCGTGTCCACGGTCTTAAGAGCGTATCGCGGACGATAGGCGCGGATACGATCGCGGACAGCGCAAAGGCGCTTGAAGATGCGGCGCGTACCGGCGACACGGAATACATAGAACAGCACCACGACGAGTTTATTGCCGCGTACCGTAAAACGGCAGATGATATCGCGGAAGCCCTCGGCCGGAGCTGATACTGCGTCACGGTGCATGTAAAAATATAATACAGAACTATACCGTGACGTGTGAAAAGTTGTCGGAGGAAATAGGACAAAATGGCAGATTGGATAATTGTTGTCGATGACGACATAGCGAATCTGAAAATGGCGGGAAGGATACTAAGCCGGGCAAATATGCGTGTGACCGCGCTGAAAAGCGGGCAAAGCCTGCTCGATTTCATAACGGATCATACCCCCGACCTTATACTTCTTGACCTGATGATGCCGGGAATGGACGGCTTTGAGACTTTTGAGAAGCTGAAAATGCTTCGTGCCGGGAGACTGGATATCCCGGTCATCTTCCTTACCGCGAACGACGATGCACGTTCGGAGGCGAAGGGGCTTTCAATGGGAGCCATGGACTTCATAAAGAAGCCGTTCGTGCCGGAGGTGCTGACGCTGAGAGTTGCGCATATTATCCAGCTCATACGGCTCCAGAGAGATCTTTCTTCCGAAGTCTCAAAAAAGACCCACGAGAACGAACAGCTCTCACTGAACATTGTAAAATGCCTTGCCGACGCTATCGACGCCAAGGACACATACACGAACGGTCATTCCGGGCGCGTGGCGGAGTATTCCCGTGAGATCGCTCGGCGTGCCGGGTATTCGGAGAAGGATCAGGACATCATATATATGGTAGGCCTGCTTCACGATGTCGGTAAGATAGGTGTTCCGGACGCGGTGATAAACAAGCCCGCAAAGCTGACGAACGACGAGTTCGAGCTTATCAAGAACCACCCTGTCATGGGCGCGCGGATACTTAAGAACATAAAGGAAATGCCGAGGCTTGCGACCGGGGCGCGCTGGCACCATGAGCGTTACGGCGGGGGAGGTTATCCGGACGGTCTCGCCGGCGAGGACATACCGGAGGATGCCCGGATAATCGCGGTCGCGGACGCTTACGACGCTATGTCGAGCCGACGGAGCTACCGTGACGTGCTCCCGCAGGGAGTTGTACGCGAGGAGATAGAAAACGGCAGGGGGACCCAGTTCGACCCGAGATTTGCCGATATAATGCTTGAAATGATAGATGAGGATACCGAATACGAGATGAGGGAGCATTGAGCCCTTGTCACTGACATAAGTATTAATAATAATTGATATGCCGCAATGTATCGCGAACACACGGGTATAACGCTTTGATACAGCGGCGGAGAGAGTATGCAGCAGGATAATAATTTCTTAAAAAAGGTCTATATCAAAAATCTTTTCCCGATAATGTTCTCGGTGCTTGGCGGGACGATCAATACACTTATCGACAGTATTTTCGTCTCACGGGTGATAGGTGAAAGCGCTCTTGCGGCGATAAACCTCAGTATGCCGGTGTACCTTATCCTTTGTACGATCGGATCTGTGATCGTGTACGGATCGTCCATTCTGTCCGCAGCGGAGGCGGGACGCGGGAACATGAACAGCGCTCAGGCGTATTACCGTATATCGCTTACGCTGTGCCTTATAGCAGGTGTTGTCACCACAGCACTCGGAATAGTGTTCTGCCGACCGATCGCGTCAATGCTTACGAACGGCGGTACACTCACGGATCAGGTGTACGAATACTGTATGGTGTCGTTTATAGGCTCGATATCAACACTTATGATCTATATCCCGACATCATATCTGCACATAGACGGCAAGCGTTCTCATATCTCCGTGATGATGGGGATACTTGTTGCAACGGACGTGATACTTGACATAATGCTGATAGCGGTGTTCCCCTTCGGACTGTACGGTGCGTCCGCCGCGAGCGTGCTGTCGGTGACGGCGGCGTGCGTTTACGGCTTTATCCAGCTCGAACGAGGATATTCCAACTACCGGCTCGGACTTAAGCTCCCGGGTATCAAAGAGCTGGGAAAGCTGCTCGGCTACGGTTCTCCGGCGGCGCTCGGAAACCTTTACGACGCGCTGAAGCTAATCATTCTGAACAGCATCATTCTTATCAGCGGCGGTGAGAGCGCGGCTGCTGTATGGGCTGCGGTAAACACGCTTTCTGAGCTTTCCATGATAATAATACTCGGTGTACCGCGAGCCGCCTCTCCCCTGGTCGCTGCCTTCAAGACCTCGAAGGAAAACGGCGCTATCCGTATTCTTATGAAGCTCGAAATGAATGCGGGTATCGTACTGTCCAGCGTGTTCACGTTTCTGATAACGGCTTTGAGCGAGCCTATAAGGGAGATGTTCGGGCTCTCGTCAGATATGCTTTTCCCGTGCCTTTGTCTCGGGGTGAGCACAGTGTTTTTCGTGATCGGGAGCGTATGGGATACGTTCATGAACTCGACCGGGTGGATAGCGAGGTCGAACATCATGTCCGCCGCCAGAAGACTTGTGCTTCCCGCAGCGGCAGCGATCGTCATTGTAAGCTTCGGTGGGTATCTCTGGCTGTTCCTGCCGATCTCCGCCGTGCTGACGCTTGTGGTCGATCTTGTGGTGACGGCGATACCGTATCTCAAAAAGAAGAAGACCGAACGCTATGTTTCGCGCTATCTGCTGCTCGACGACTATCTTGAGCGCACCGGCAAGGTGCTCGACTTCTCGATACCGCCGGATATGGACAGGGTATGTGACGCGAGCGAGCAGATAAAGGATTTCTGCGCGGACAACGACATGAGCATAAAACAGACCGTCAAGCTCGGCCTTGCGATAGAGGAGCTCCTCAATGTAATAATCGAGAAGTCGCCCGGTATCAACAGCGTCGATCTCAGAGCGTTCGCGGTGGACGGCTCTGCCGGAATACGAATACGGTGTGCCGGTGTGAACTATGACCCGTTCAACGATAACAGCTCGGACGAGGACTTTCTGCTCGGAATAAACATGATAAAGAAAATGGCCGATGTTACCAAGCATACATACACTTTTGGCATGAATATCATCAACATTATCTTCCCGTTTGAAGACCAGAAGCAGTCTGGCCGGGATAAGTCGGAACAGAGGTGAAGCAATGGAAAAAAGCTTAATAGACGAAACACTTTCAGAGGTCTGCATGAATGCGGAAGCTGTCAACCGAAGCAATCTCGAAACGATCATATCCGAGAATGCGCAGACCGAGTTCGGCATTAAACACGGTTTCCCGGAAATAAGAAACGCGGATGATTACCGACAACGCGTGCCGATATCGGAATACTCCGACTACGCAGAATACATCGAGCGCATGAGAAAGGGCGATACCGGGCTTTTAACCGCGTATCCCGTCATCGGGTATTGTATGACCTCCGGGACGACCGGCTCGGCAAAGTACATACCCGTGACGCGAACCATGCTCGCCAGATATCCGAGGCACGTTGCCCGTATAAAGGACAAACCCCTGCGGGAAAGCGGAAAAAAGCGCATATTCATCAACATCTTCCGTATCGACACCGATAAGCCCGCCGGAAGCGAGACTGTGTTCTCGGAGATAACCTACCGCTTCTTCTACGAGCACGGCGTGCTTGACCTGAACAGTTATGCCGGCGGGAAAGACCTGCTGTTCGTTACGAAACCGTGTGACATTATGTACGCGAAGCTTTGGGCGGCGCTGCTTACGCCGGATGCCGTCCTGATCGAGGCTCTTTATATGTCGGAGCTTGTCAGGTTTTTCGATTATATGGAGGAAAATGCACTGCGCGTGGTCGGGGACATACGGAAGGGAAAACCGGATATCGCGGCGGGGCTTCCCGAGAACATCGTTAAAGCGCTGGTCTCGATGCCGGTAAACGAGGAGCGTCTCAAAGAGATAGAACGCGAGTGCGCCAAAGGCTTTGAGAACATCACGCGGCGGCTGTGGAAGGATTGTGTACGGGTCGCGGGTGTGTGCGGAAGAGCGTATGCCGCCGATCTCGCGGCGCTTGACAAATTCTGCGGAGATATCCCGAGATATTACTGGATCTACTGTGCGTCGGAGTGCATCATAGGTGCGCCGGCGGAGGAGAACGGCTTCAACTATGTGCTGATGCCGGATGCCGCGTTCTTCGAGTTCAAGCCGTTCCCGTCGGACGGCACAAGTAAAACGCTGCTCCCGCACGAGCTCACGGTAAACGAGATGTACGAGCCGATCATCACGAACTATTCCGGGCTGTACCGGTACTGCCTCGGCGACGTGGTGAAGATAACCGGCTATGTGGGACAGAGCCCGCTCATGGAAGTGATGTTCCGCAAGGGCGTGGCGCTCAACATCGCCGGCGAGAAGCTTACCATGAGACAGGTCGGAAAAGCTGCGGAGTACATAACGAAAAAGGGCGTGACGCTGTGGGATTACTGCATCGGGGCGTATAACTCATCCGGACACGGAAGATATATCGTCGCAGCGTGTGCTGAGGGAGAAAACGCAGACCCGGGAAAGCTCCGGGAATTGTTCGACGAGGCGCTGCGATCGTCAAACTGCGATTACGACGATCTGAGAAGGCTCGGTACGCTCACCGCTCCGGAAGTGTACGTAATGAGCAAGACTTCGTTTGAGAAGTTCAGGCTTTCGCAGGAGCTTGTCAAGAAATACGGTCACAACAAACCAAAACACGTTTTTACAGGGAACATAACACCCGAAATCAAGAAAGAGTGGTCTGAATATGCGCAACAATAATAACCAGAAAAGTATCAAAAAGATCAACACCTTCAGCCTCTGGCTCAAGTTCCTGATTGGAATTTTCCTGATTGGTATCATCATCACCGCGAGTATCATAATCGTCGGTAAGGAGCTTTACAGAAGCGCGATCATCGACCGTTACTACGCTACCGCATTCGATGTCACCGAAGCGGCGACGAGCTACTTTGACGGCCCCGAGCTTGTGGAATACGCGGAGATCGTCAAGAAGTACAACCGCGGCGAGATGTCCGACGAAGAGATAGAAGCCATACGCAACAGCGAGACATACAGACGGCAGGTGACTCTGCTGGATAAACTTCGTGACAGCATGGGCTTCAACGATATCTACATCGGCGCATTTGACGTTGAGGTGCTTAAAAACTATTCGGAAGAAGCATTCAAGTCGGGTCAGTGGAAACCGCTCTGCTACATAGCGGACTCGTATTACGACAAGACAAAGCAGTTCAGATTCGGCGACGCGAGCCGTATTCAGCCGGAGTGGCGCGAGGGCGCGATAAATCTCGCCGAAACGGGTATTTTACATAATACAAAGGCGATAACCAACGGTGACTTCGGCTCGATCCTCACCGCGACCAATTTCTTTAACTACGAGGGACAGCCGGTAGCGATAATCGCGGCAGAGATACCTATGCTCACCCTTGAGAGCGATACCAACAATTTTGTATCGTGGCTGTGCCTGCTCGGCTCGACCTTCACACTCGTGATCTGCGTCATATACATGGCTCTGATCTACCGCATAATTATCCGCCCCGTGCGCAAGCTTTCCGAAGAAGCCTCCACCTTCGTCGAGGGCAACGCAGAGATCTCCAGCGATCTTGAAAAGATACGCAACCATGACGAGATCGGCGTACTCAGCCGCAGTCTCCTGAAAATGGAGATCGACATCAAGGATTACATCGAAAACATCACCAAGATCACCGCGGAGAAGGAGCGTATCGGTGCCGAGCTCAACGTCGCCACGCAGATCCAGGCGGATATGCTCCCGTCTATATTCCCGCCGTTCCCCGAAAGGAAAGAGTTTGATATCTACGCGAGCATGACCCCGGCGAAGGAGGTCGGCGGCGACTTCTACGACTTCTTCCTCGTTGACGACGACCACATCGCACTCGTAATGGCAGACGTTTCGGGTAAGGGAGTACCGGCAGCGCTCTTTATGGTCATTGCAAAGACCCTTATAAAGAACCGTGCGCAGATGGGAGACAGCCCCGCGGCCGTGCTTATGAATGTTAACGAACAGCTCTGTGAGGGCAACGAAGCAGAACTCTTCGTTACCGTATGGCTTGCGATAATCGAGATATCCACCGGTAAGGGCAAGGCCGCGAATGCCGGTCACGAGCATCCGATACTCCGCCGCAAGGACGGTAAGTTCGAGCTTGTGGAATACCGCCATTCACCGGCAGTTGCGACAATGGAAGGCATACGCTTCAAGGAGCATGAATTTGAGATCTTCCCGGGCGACACCCTGTTTGTGTACACCGACGGTGTTCCGGAAGCCACAAATGCGAATAACGAGCTTTTCGGTTCGGACAGAATGCTCGACGTGCTCAACGAAAAGCCCGACAGTACGCCGGATATACTCTTGAAGAAAATGAGATCGGCGGTGGACGATTTTGTCGGAGAGGCTCCGCAGTTTGACGATCTGACTATGCTTGGATTTGCCTACTACGGAACGGAGGGAAAATAATGAATGAGCTTAGTATAAAAGCCGATACAGCAAACCTATACAAAGTTCTTGACATGATCGGGGAAACGATCGACGGGTATGCTTGTCCTACAAGAACAAAGTCGCATCTTGATGTTGCGGTGGAAGAAATATTCGTCAATATCGCTAACTATGCTTACGGTGACGACACCGGCGACGCGTTCATCACCGCCGACGTGAGCGGTGAACCGCCGACCCTTACCGTAACGTTCCGTGACAGCGGTATGCCGTATGATCCGCTCAAAAAGCCGGATCCCGATGTCACACTGTCCGCAGATGAGCGCAGTATAGGCGGTCTCGGTATCTTCATGGTCAAGAAGACCATGGACGACATGATCTACGAGTACAAGGACGGGCAGAACGTGCTCACCATAAAGAAAACGCTCGTCTGAACGGGCTTGATGCCGGACGGAAAAGCGGAAACTGTCGGAGGGAATGTGTTATGACCGTATCAGAAGCTCTGATGCTAAAGATAAATCCCGCCGTTATGACGGCGAAGGCATGCCTTCTCGGAAGCGCTTCAATGGGCGACCCCGATGCCGTGAAGCTGTATGAATCCATGAAGAAGATCGACAATCCGGGTAACGATCTCCCGAAAGCCGATATCCCGCACCGTGAGGAGACGATACGGCTCATTGAGGTGTTCGGAGCGTCGGCATGGCTTCGCCATGTCATTACCGACAGGTTCTTCAACAGCCTGAGAATGACGTGCTTTGTCGATCTCGGCTGTGGGTTCAATCAGCGCGGATTGACGTTTTCCGGGAGAAAAAACGTTAAGTATTATGGCATCGATCTTCCGTCGGTCACGCAGCAGATGTATAAATATATGTACCCGGTCGTGGTACCCGCGCATCTTGACAACAGGATAAAGTATCACGCCGCGGACGTGACCGATCTCAACGCTCTGCGCTCGGTCATCAAGGGCAGGGATCTGCTTTTCATAGCGACAGAAGGTCTTATGATGTACCTCACCGAGAAGGAGTCGGAGACTGTCATCGATAATATACGAAGCCTTCTCTCGGAGTTCGGCGGTGTCTGGGTGACCGCCGACGCGGATTTCGGTCAGTGGAACGATCTTGCCGCCAAAAAGGTCCTCGGCGGAGACGAAATGCTTATGGAGCGTATCGGCAGTACCGTGTCCTCGGAGAAACAGAGCAGTATAGTCTTTGAAAACAGCTTTGTCAGTCTGAAGGGAGAAAAGCGCCGGAAATATTTTGAAAAGCGCGGCTTTATCTACCGCGAAAAGTCCGTCACGGCACTCATTGATGATCTGGATATCCCCGAACCTCTGCGGGAGGTATATGAGAAAGCGAAGTTCATTGTGCTTACGGCAAAAGAGATCGGTGAGCACATCGCCCCTGCGGGAAAGTCCGGTTTCAGCGTTGATTCGTATATCTCGGACGGAGGGTTCGACCTGTATGTTAACGGGAGACTTGATGCTGTCAACGCGCCCGCTCTTGTCTCGGAATTCGAGAAACGCATCGGCGTGACGACAATATATTCCGTCACGATAAACATGGACAAATGTACTTATATTTCATCTGCCGGTATCAGAGCTGTGCTGATGATAATGAAGAGATCAAAGAAGCTCGGCGCAGAGTTTGACCTTAAAAATATAACTCCCGATGTATTCGAGATACTGCAAACGACCGGATTTGACAGATTCGGATGAAACACGGTATTATTCTGCACAGAAAACAAAAACCGTCGTATGCCGCAAAAAAACTGTTGACAGAACGGCGGTTTTGGTGTATAATATATATGTTGTATCGCGGATATAGTTTATCGGTAGAACATCGGCTTCCCAAGCCGAGAAGGCGGGTTCGATTCCCGTTGTCCGCTCCACGGGCGGTCGCCCGTTTTTCCGTCTCGGGCGCAGCCTGAGACGGTATTTTTTCTGCCTCGCAGTCCAGAGTAACATCTAAAGCGTGCACCATAGACAGCCCGCAGCGCGGGTGCGCACCCCGTCCCGGGCATAGCCTGAGACGGTTTTTTCTGTCTCGCAGTCGCAAGCGACTTCTACAATGTGCACAATTTCTCGCACTAATTTTGTGCAAACCTACAAAATCCGAAAAATCTGTCACATTTTATGCTTCTGAAACGTTATATAAGTAGAGGGTAAAATCCCGAGCCAAGGAAACGATGACTAAAGATTGTGCGTTGATTGCGTTGTAGATTTAGTTGGCAGATTGTACAAATTCCCCTTGACTTGCGCCAGCAAACCCGCGAAGAATTTGTACAAGATGACGGCTAACGATGCAATGCAAGCGACGTGCAAGATCAAATCAGCGGTTCCCTGATATAAGGTTGAAAGGAAATAAAAACTATGAAAAAATCTATTAAACTTCTTGCTGCAGCTCTCGCTGCTATAACCGCTATGTCCTGCACAAGCGCGACGGCGTTCGCGGACAAGCTCAAGGTCGTTGACGGAGTTACATATAAGTATTCTGACACCGGAGAGCAGAAAGGTAAGTACACCGGCTGGGCAAAAAACAGCAAGGGAAATTATTACTATCAAAATGGCATTAAAGTTAAAAAGAACACAACAATAAACGGTGTCTGGTACAAGTTCGACAAAACGGGACTTTGCTTAGGTAAGTTCACGGGCTTTACTAAATCGTCCGGCTCACAGATGTACTATTACGACGATCAGATGAACCGACAAACCTACAAAATGCGTCGTTATTGGAAGAACGGTAAGCTCGTACAGAACAAATGGGTCAAGATAGGCGGTAAGTATCACTACTTCGGCATTGACGGCTATGAGATAGTTGACGGTGTTGACAGTAAATTCGTAAAGCAGGAGATCTCTCCGAATGAAAAGCTTGAAGCCGAGGCGGAATACATAAAGAATGTAAATCCCAATTCTCAGATGTTTGCATATCTCGGTACATACGGAGAAAAGCAGGTATTTGTTTTCACCCGTCAGAACTGGGTATTCAGGTGGGGTGACGTTCAGAGCGGAAGGTTGCTTGATGAGCAGATACCGGTCTGGTACCCCGGCGGATATTACCTCGTGATACGCACAAAGGACGGCTTCCGCGATTTGGGAGATTACGACCTCGTAAAAGACGAAACGACCGGCGAAAACAGGTATAAATACATGATAAGCGCGGATGAGCTCATTCAGATACGGTACTTCCTGAACTGCTTTATGTATGATTCGGGGATAACCTCTTTTGAAGCTCCCGCGTCGAACAACCCGACTCTTTCCGATGAAGCGCGGCTGCGGATATGCGAAGACTACCTGAATTTCAAGGCGGACAGCAGGGAGTGGAAGGGTATTACCGCGGAGGAACTCAAAGTCAGATATCTCGGTACATACAACGGCTGCGAGGTCGTTACCGTATATCCCGAGGAGTGGGAAATGACCGATGATATTCAGGAGATAAATATTGCGGGCTATACCATAACTCTCGGAAGCGGCAGTCTGACCCTTATGCTGCACAAGGACGGCACGTTCACGGAGATACGCGAGGCGTATGAGAAGGGGTATCTGACAAAGAGCGATATAAAGAAGATCGCAAACTATAACAAGTGAAAAGAGGAATCGATATGAGAAAGAGTATAAGATCACTTGCGGCGGCTCTTGCTGCTATAACCGCTATGTCCTGCACGAGCGCAACGGCGTTTGCGGACAAGCTGAAAACCGTTGACGGGATAAAGTATCGTTACAGCGACAGCGGAGAGCAGATCGGTACGTTTTCCGGCTGGTCAACAGGGAAAAGCGGGGCAAAGTATTATTACAAGAACGGCGTGCGGGTAAAGAACACATGGATAAAGGACAAAAAAGGAAGATACCGCTATATCGACAAGACCGGGAAAATGGCTGTCGGCTGGTGCGAGGTATCCCGCGGCGACGGGCGTTTCAGCTGGTTCGACGAGAACGGTTACTGGGACGGAAATAGTTATTGCAGCAAGTACAGTGATGCGGTGCGTTTCGGGGATAATGTAAAGATCAAAGTCTCGCGCAATGAGACAGTAAGCGAGCCGTTCAGCGGCAATTACAGCTCCGACGGTCTGGTAAGCAAAAAGAAAGCGGCTGCTTACATAAATAACACAGAGTACGAGCTTGAAGTTCCCCTCGCGGTCGCGGAGCAACTCAGAACCGGCGACAAACTCGTATTCAAGGCGGGAGTTGCGCGCGGAGAAAAGGTGAACGGAGCGTATACCTACAAGCTTACAATTCCGCACACAAGCGGGCTTACCGCAAGCAAGATAGACAGTTCCGCGTCGCATGAGCAGAAGGTCAGAGAGGCAATACTGAAACGCTTTGACCTGTTCAACAGTCTGCTCGTGCTACGGAACGGGCGTTTGAAGCTCGATATGATGTATGACGCGTACAGGCTCGACACGCAGGTGCTTTTCGACGACGATGAATACTTTTATCTTTACGATGACGCTAAGATGTATGTTGTGGATCACGAGAAAAATGAGATCACATACGGACTGTTCGGCGGCTATAACAAGCTGAACGAAAAGACCGGCAAGTTCGCGTTCCGCGATAACATCACCGAGAAAACGCTGCTTAAGCTGATGAAGAACAGGATAGCGGAGCACAAGGCAGACCTTGAAAAGAGCAAAAACGACGATGTTGACTGGTATGTATGGGTCGGCAATGTGCAGTCCTGCTGGCTTGACGTGACAGTCACCGAGATACCGACACTTCCCGCCGCAGCTGCTCCCACAGCGGATATGTATGAGGAATACCAGACCGACATAGTTGTCGCTGATGACGATGAATATACGGGTTCGGATACGATGAATAACATACCCGAGCTGTACAGCGACTATATTGTGCTGTCGGGAGGCGTTTATTACGCGAACATTGAAAACGAGCCCTCATGGAAGGGAACAAAATTCACCAGGACCGAGCTGTCGCCGGGTAATATTAAGATCAAGGAGTCGGAACGTGAACCGGTAGATCGCTGGAGCATTTCGGCAAGCGTTCTTCCCGCAGGAACTAAGCTTTGGTGGTCAAAGGAGTATCCGAACACGGTGATTCTTGCGGAGCACGACGGGCGGCTGATACCGTATTTAAAGATAGTTGAAGGCTGATTTATGAACGATAAAAGAAAGCCGGCAGATTACTCTCTGCCGGCTGTTTTGCTGTTTCGTTACTCTGAAATACCCGCGGCTGCCGCGCGCTCTGCGGCAAGCCCAGCACGGTATAGCTTCATGTAGCTGTTGATGCCGTCTATGTCCGCCTGAGACGG